>DATERL010000122.1:0-4711 GCA_035271585.1 Prolixibacteraceae bacterium | reverse complement strand
ACCGGAAATGAGCAATGCAACCGGGAAGGGGGCTTTTGTATTCGGAATCAGTAAGGTGCCGAATATTTTTCCTGTTTCACATTCGATACTTAAATCGTACGATTGAAAAGGATTTGTCAGTACTTGCGAATATAGAAATCCACTGAGAATGCTCACGATAAAAAGCAGTGCCGATTTTTTCATTTTAAAATCTCCCCATGAGTACAGCAAACAGCATAATTCCCAAAATAATCAGATAAGCATACGGATTAGCCCAATTGAGCGACAAACCTATTCCCTTTCTCCTAGGTACAAATATCCTATGATCGTTGGGGTTATAATAAAAAAAGCCCCATTTGTAATTATCCGGATCATTTCTCATCCTGTTAAGTTCCTCGTGGTTAAATTGTTCTTTCATTTCCGTCTTCTGCCTTTCATACCTGTGTAAATGTAGTAAACCGGGATATTCTTACCCCGATAAAAGTACAGAATAATTTTTTTAATTGATGCACCGACAACTAATAAATTTTATGGGTACCTAAATTCAGCGTAAAAATGGAGTACCCGGTAGTACTCCCCCAAAATGCCGCTCATTGTATTAAAAAAAAATGACTAATTTAGCGGTCATTATGAAAGCAACAAGGAGAAAATTTTCAGCCGGGTTTGAGACTAAGGTAGTCCTCATTTTTTTGACAATGAGCTTGTCGTTGACGGCAATTGCTCAAGAAACAACTTATCGAACCCAAACCGACATCCCGTACTACTCGGAGCAGGTACGGAAAGCAAATGTGTACATCGACGAGCGTTGCAAACTGGATATCTATTATCCGACGAATAAGAAGGGTTTTGCAACTGTCGTATGGTTTCACGGCGGCGGACTGACGAGCGGGAAGAAGGAAATTCCTGAAGCATTGAAGAATAACGACTTTTGCGTGGTTGGCGTGAACTATCGGCTTGCGCCAAAAGCAAAAGCGCCTGAATATATTGAAGATGCAGCGGCTGCAGTGGCTTGGGTTTTCAACCACATCGAACAATTCGGTGGCGATACGACTAAAATAGTTGTTTCCGGTCATTCTGCCGGAGGTTACCTGACATTGATGGTCGGACTCGACAAGCATTACCTGGCAAAATACGAAATAGATGCCAACCGCATTGCACAACTGATTCCGTTGAGTGGTCAGGCCATTACCCATTTTACGATTCGTAACGAACGCAACATCAAAGACACGCAACCTCAGATTGATTCGTTGGCGCCGCTGTGGCACGTCAGAGCAGATGCGCCGCCTCTCCTTCTTATCACCGGCGACCGGGAACTGGAAATGCTGGGGCGCTACGAAGAGAATGCCTATCTTGCGCGGATGATGAAACTGGTGGGGCACAAACAAACCCGGTTGTTCGAACTGCAAGGTTACGGCCACGACATGACCTACCCGGCATTCCCCTTGGTTGTTCATGAAGTCAAAAGACTTTCAGCAAAGCAATAAGAATGAATGCGTTCGGCAGCTTGAAACGACTTTTAATCATATGACAATGTGGCATGAGTAATGCGCCAATGAAATCCAATGAGTAAACGTGAATAATGTGCCAATGAGTTAATGTACCAAAGAAATTCAAGAAAACCTTCGAACGGAATTCGTATCAATCAACGAGAGAAAATAAAGATTATTTCACGCAGAATATCGCAGATATACGCAGAAAATCAGCGTCAATCAGCGAGAAAAATAGTTTCGCCTTATAACAAAGATTACTTTTTTATGGAACAATAATGATTTTTTTTTAATTTGTTTTGAATGATTAAAATTGTTGCATATATTTGTCGAGACTTATTGAAATAGAAATCAAATGATAATTTACGTAAGTTGTGTATTTATTCCGTAAATAGAACATCGAGTGATATCTAAAAAAACGAATAATACGTAAAAATAGAGTAAAAACAATTAGATAATAGTTATATTACCATTGAATATACAAATAAACTAACGCTTTTTTGCATAGAAAATAGAGAGAAGCTGAAAACCTTTTAGAATAGGAAAATTTAGATAGTCTGTAAATGGAACAAACATTAAACAAAAAATATGGTAAAAAATAGTTGTTTGTAAAGTAACCAATAGTAAAGCAGAAGGCTATGGTGCAAATGGTTCATTTGAGCGTACATTAACTTATAATGCTGTCAATGAAGTCGCTAATGGAGATGTCATTACTATAACAAAAAAAGATGGCAAAGTTGAGCTCTATGACGCTAATACAGGTTCATTTAAACATACACTCTATTTTTTTTCGAATTTTGATGCGAATAAATTTGTTTCTAATCAATAATATAAATAATTATGAATAATCAATCTTTAACAAAAGGAACTCATGGCACTCAGGGTGAGACCTTTAACGAATTAAGTTTCGACAGACAATCCAAGTCTATAAATGGAATGATTCAGACACTACAAAAAGCAATTAATGCTAATGTGCAAAAAGGTGTTTCGGAAGGGAAAAATGGAGATGAAATAAAGTTAAAACGTATAATGCAGGTAATCAAAATGATAGAACGATTATACAAGGAATAAAAAAAGCCAATAACTAACACGGATTATATGCTATAGCGGGTTTCACTGATATGTGAAGTTTTGAAGCCCGCTTTAGCTTTTTGTGTATTCTGAAAAGAAATCGCCCACAAACCTTTGCTGTCCTATATCGCCCAATCATTATGCTCAAACAGATCAAAATCAACTGCTATGTTATTTGCTCCATAAAGACTGAAAAACTTTAATCTAAAAAATATACATCCCACGCACAAAACAACGCATTTGCAAACCACACTTGCCGAAAGACCACCGAAATTTGATACCTTTGTGAATTATAAATTCGGATAACGTATGCAGATTCCACTGAACCAATTTGAGCAATATATAGACGAAACCATACTGAAACGTGGTTTGCGGTACTTCAAAAATGGACAAGTACATGAACCTGAAGAGATAAGCCCCGGTGTGTACGAAGCTATTGTTGAAGGCACAGAAGATTATACCGTGCAACTTACTCTTAAAAACGGGATAATTACCGAGTATGTTTGCAATTGCCCCTACGATTTTGGTCCGGTGTGCAAGCATGTGGCCGCCGTAATTTTTTACCTGCAACAAGAAGAGTTGGTACTAAGCAATAAAACGAAAAGAGCAAAAACAACAAAAACAAGCCAAACATCTAAACCTGCAAAACGAAAGACGGTTGCCGAGCAAGTTGACGAGCTGCTCGAAAAAGCAACACACGACGAGCTAAAACAATTTGTGCGTGAGCAGACATTACAAAACGCATCGTTCCGAAATTTGTTCTTGTCGTCGTTTGCCCAACACAATTCCAATGAATCGAAAGAGTTGTATGTAAAGCAGGTGAAAGCGATATTTAAAGCCGCTTCCGACAGAGATGGTTTTATCGACTGGTCGGCTTCGAGGCTTGTCGGCAAAGCAGTTGACAACCTTTTGGAATCGGCTCGCAAACAAATTGAAAGCTGCAACTATAAAAGTGCTATTTTTATTTGTACTGCCGTAATGGAACAAATGACCGAAGCCCTGCAATATGCCGATGACAGCAATGGCGAAATTGGCGGGAGAGTTGAAGTTGCATATGAAATGCTTTATAACATAGCCCTGGAACAATCATCCGAAGAAATCAGAAAACTAATTATCGAATATTGTTTTACTTCTTTCGATAAACAAATTTATTCAGGTTGGGATTGGCATACCGATATTTTACGTCTTGCTGCTTTGCTTTTAAAAACAGAAGAAGAAACCGAGCGTATTTTTAAACAAATCGATAAAGCCCAAAGGTCTGATTATGAGATGGAAAGAGTTCAAAACATCAAGTACGAGATCTTGTTAAAGACTAAAGGTGAAAATGCTGCAGAGAAATATCTTGAACAGAATATTACAAATTCAAAATTAAGGCGAGTAGCTATTCAAAAAGCGCTGGAAAAGAGAGATTTTGATAAAGCTGCTTCATTAGCCGAAGACGGAGTGAGTTATGATTTGAAAGACAGACCCGGCTTGGCAAAAGAATGGTACGACTGGTTACTAAAAATAGCACAAGCCCAAAACGATTCCGAAAAAATTATCGAATATGCGCGCTTGCTATTTATTGACAATTTCAGGAAAGAACAGGATTATTACACGATAATGAAACAACAGGTAAAACCTGAAGAATGGAACGCATTTGTTGAAGCGATTATAAAGGACATTAAAACGAGTAAACGATGGTTTGATGATATTAGCTTAATTGCAAGTATCTTCATAAAGGAAGAATGGTGGGACAGACTTTTGGAATTGGTTAAAAAGTCACCCAGTTTAAACACAATTGACCGTTACGAGAAATATCTTTCCAAGAATTATTCAAAGGAGATCATCGAATTATACGCAAACGGAATTCTGAATTACATGAAAAATAACATGGGAAGAAACCATTACCAAAATGCATGCAGCTATATCCAAAAGATTACTAAAATGGGAGGAAGAGACAAGGCAAACGAAATTATCTCATACCTGAGAACCGAATATCCCAAAAGGAAAGCATTAATGGAAGAACTGGATTTTGCCCATCAATCCATTTATAAAATTTAACTATTTTAATATTTATACGTAATTAATTATGAAAAAGTCTACAAAATGTTTTGTTGAGTATGATACTAAAGAACAAATCTGTTTGAGCGATGTCAACCGTCGAATAAGATTTAGCTATTATTCAATGTTTC
>DATERL010000121.1:0-16364 GCA_035271585.1 Prolixibacteraceae bacterium | reverse complement strand
CTATAATGCAGACCTTGGTGTAATTTTTATTTTTATAGCACTCTTTTGCAATATTAATAGTTTGAAATTTATAAATAGCCTCAATATTTTAATCAGCTCCCATGTTTATAAATTTAAAATTCAATTTTATAAGCTTTTTAATGCTCTTTTCTTTTAGTTTTTGCAACCTTTTGAAAGATTAGCTGTCTGTATGAATAACGTTTTTGCATAAAATAACTATAAATAATAAAAGAAATGAGAAAACTTACTTTATTGACTGCATTACTGATGGTCAGTGTATTTTTGATGGCTCAAAAAACCATTAGCCCCGATGATTATATTGAAAAGAAAGAAAAGGCGTATAATAATAATGAAATTCAGACGGTAATGAGTTCGTTTGAGCTGAAACGAATTAGCGGATTTGGTGGCCCAACTATTTCATTTACCCAAATTGATGGTGAATTTGCAGTGATGAGTGGGGGCGGCGGTGGTGTTATCATCAATAATTTTTTCATAGGAGGTTATGGCGAAGGAACATCAAATTCGATAAATAATAGTCCATCGTTGGAATTTCGAAATGTTGAATTTGGATACGGCGGTTTTTGGTTAGGTTATGAATTTATGCCACAACGATTAATTCACCCTGTTGTAAGTACTCGACTGGGGTGGGGAAACGTAAGTGGAATTACTCAAGGCAATCAGATACTGAGAGATGGTGTATTCGTTGTAATTCCCACGGTGTCGGCCGAGATAAATTTTACACGGTATTTCAAGTTAAACTTGGGTGTTGAATACCGTCAAACTTTTAATCTAAACAATATTCCCTCGTTAAGTAATAAGGATTTCTCAAATGTAGGGGTTTATATGAGTTTCTTATTTGGATGGTTCTAAAAGCTTTCAACATAAAAACAAAATAAGAACAAAAAACCACCGTGTAAAACACGGTGGTTTTTTTATTTTTATGAGTTGGTTTAAAAGACAATTGTCACTTTTTCACTTTTAAACGGTCGGTTGTTTTTAGTAATAACGACCATGTAAATTCCGGTTTTTTTTAATTCAATTTGTTCGTAGTTTGATGTTGGGTTGAACTCCTTAATTTTTCGTCCATCGCTTTGGTATATTGAAATTGAATGACCTGTTTGCATCGCATTTTCAATGTATATAAAAGAAGCATTGCTAAAGATACGGGCAACTGATTCAAATGAATTAAACCCTGTAAGTGCTTCAATGTCATTGTTGTCGCGTGGAGCAATTTTAGCTTCGTCGAAATGCCAAATAGCAAAGCCAGTTGCATTTACATTCATGCTGGGAATGGCTGTTCCAATATAGTCGGCACCGAAAAAATGGGAACGTAGAACTGTTGTTTCCGAACCGTTAGAGATGGTGTAATTAATGCCATTTGAAAACATTCCACTTTCATTAAACGTAATGTTTTCAAGTTTAATGAGTTCCGACTCGTATTGCTCAAAATTAGTTTTGAATTCGTTAAATGTAATAATTTGAGGTTCAATTTTTATCAAAGCTTTGGTTTTAGTGGCATCGCTTGTTGGTATAAACTCTAAAAAACCGAAGTAATTATACAATTTACCTGTCAATTTTGTTATGCCATCGCCCTTTTTGAACGATGTGCTAATAAACCCGTCAGGATCGTCAATCAGTATTGCACCGCTCTCGTCCTGAATAAATTTTTGTCCTCGATAATCTGATGCAAAAGTAATAGTTGCTATGCCATTATATTGAAATACAGCATTTTCTGAACCATTTCTTAATTTCGCAATGGTAGTCACTTCAATGGGGATCACTTCAGTTTCAATGGTATAAGTTTTTGTTGCTGTTTCACTTGCTGCGCCTTCGACAAAAGCAATCGCTTTAATTGTTGTTGTTTCTTCAATAGAAAAACTTTCGGTATAAAGTGTTGAGCTTTCGTTGGGTTGAGTACCATCAATGGTGAAATAAATTTGAGCATTTGCGGTTTCACATTCAATACTAACCTCAATTGTTAGTTTCGATACCGCATCGATTGGTAATATTACCGGGGTAGCAACCACAATGGGCAAAGCTTCAATTTTGAAATGAGCAGTTGACATTTTGCTGTAAGTACCATCTGTAGTTGCAATTGCCGATACCAATGTCGTTTCGTACAATGTAAATGGGCCTTCGTATAATATCGATTCAATAGCTGCTTCTTGACCATTGGTTGTGTAGTAAATGGCTGCACCTTCGTTTTCGTAGCTTATCGAAACCTGAACCGAATCGAAATAAGTTCCTGCCTCGGGCACTATTACTGGAGTAGCGAGGGTTGTAAGTGTTGTCGCTTGGGTTGCTGGGGCGTTGGCTGTTTTGTAAACAATTTGTTCGCCAACTCCATTGTACGGATATATTGAAAAATTGTAGGTTGAAGCGGCGGCACAATGATCGAACAAATAAGCAGTGGTGCCATGGGCTACTTTAATAATGCCCGAACCATTGCTCAGGTCGGTGTCGTTTTTGGGCTCAATGCCGTTTACCGGGGCAACAACTTCATTGGTCGATGCAACGATTAGGTATCCGCTGGCAACAAAATTTCCATCGTTTTCTTCCCATGTTAATTCTATCGATGTTTCGGTGATATTAGCGGCTACATGAGCAAAATTGCTAACATGATTGCTTGGTTCTAGAGAAATAGATGCGTTGCCTGTGATAGTGAAAGATCCAATTTCCCACGAAGTTGAAGCTGTTTTGGTGCTGGTGTATTTAAATGCTATGGTAACGTTTGTCTCGCCGTTGTATTCGTTTAGGTTAACTGGGTCAACAGTTCCAAATTCCCAGTTGTCACCACTTGATCGTCCGTTTATAGCTAATTCAGTCCAAGTAGCTGTTTTTACATTATTGGTGTAATTGGTCGAAATTAATATCTGGACATCGCTATATGCGGTAAGGTAATTGATTGCTTCGTTAAACGTAAGTTCGAGATTAATTAAATTTGAAAAATCGAAAGCGGGACTGATTAGCCAATCAATATTGGCAATACTTTCCACTTCAAAACCCGACATCACCATGCACCCATCGTCGAACGATGCCCAATACCATTTTTGTGCGCCGGTTTCCGAAAACGAGGTAAAATCGCCCATACCCGATGTGAAATTCTCGCTATATGGAATTGAATAGTCGGGTGGGCTGGTAACTGCGCCTTTAAGTGAAATGGTTCGCTTAACTGCTCCTATGGAACTGATTTCGATACTCCCATTGTAATTATCAACTTCTAAATTTGCAGCCAGCCTGATATAAATAGTTGTTGCTGCAATGGTTCCACTGTTTTGAAAAATATTTATTGGGGCTGTTCCATAGCTGGTGCCATTGGTCGAAATTTCAAAGTTGGCGGGTGGAGTTATCACCATATCGTTGGATAGGCTTACACCGCTAACTGTAAATGTTTGTTGTTCACTTGGGCCGTTCTCAATTTGATAACTAAAGCCCGATAAAGCATTTACTGATGCAGTAATAGTTGGCAAAGGTGTTGATGAAAAGGGTGACCACGCGAAATTGTCAACCATTATCCGCTCGGTAGTTCCTGTGTTGGTAATTGCAATTTTGATGTTCTCGTTTCCACTATTTATCGTAGCGCTGTAGGTAAACCAATCGCTGCTTGTTAGCAAACTGCCGTCGATATTGGGAAGGCTGTTCCATGATGTGCCGCCGTTTACCGAATAAAGCACTGTGTAATTGGGTGTGGGCGCACCATCCCAGCGTCTTACATCCACCGAAAAATCCGAAACGCCACCATTAGCAATGGTCATTTCAATTTTTGCATCGGCCACATTCTTTATTCTAATTGAATAAGCACCCAAAGCACCATCAAATCCATCTTGTGCAGAAGTGGTGTTTCGAAAAATACTGGTTCCCTTGATAATTATTCCTGCTCCTGAATAGGAATGATTTCCATAGGATTTAAATGATGAAACTGTTTCGTCTTGTGTCCAGTTTTCTTCCGAGTCGAAGTTGATGCTTGTCTGTCCCTGGCTATTAATTGGAAACATGCAAATACATAATAATAAGGGTAGTAGATACTTTTTCATAATTTGCAATTTAAAGATTTAAAAGCCGGAAGAAATTGGTTTATCTCGGCTTTGCTGTGTAGTTAGATTGTATATGTAATATTACCGTATTTTACGGTAAACAACTACAAGAGCAATAAGTGCAAACAGTACAATTATGTATCGCCAGTCAACGGGTACTGGGGGCGGTGGTGTTCCAAAAAACTGGTGGTTATTAATGCTGCCTGGACTTGCGGGTGGGTCAATCCAATTAAAGTGGCTATACTCTAGGCCAATGCCCACCAATTGAAGCGAATTACCAACTGGTGTTGTTCCGGTTTCTTTGGCTACTATATCCATCGATGTTAGTCCAATAGCAGGGCCATTGGTTGCCGCAAATGTTCCCTCGTAGCTTAAAAACTGAATTACATCATCCTTGTAATCTAACGAAAGCCCGTCGGGGGCGCCATTTTGAATACTGTTGTTAGGATAAATAAAATAAAAGATTGAATAATTACCGATAACATTACCAGCCGTAAATTGGTCGAGGGTTTTGGTGTTGTAAGTTGCTCCGTTTCCACCATTATACAGTGATATTTTGAAATCGGAAAGTACATAAGTTGAAGCATTTTCTATTACAACTTCGACCATTTCATTCGTATCTGGACCTACGTTATCGTAATGTAATTCGTTGATCCAAGCATTAGGAAATCCCGGAGGGGGAATTATTCCACCTTGGCTTATTGTAAATTGCGAAATCCCCCATTCCGATGAGGTTGATGTGGTACTGGTGTATTTATAAGCGAAAGTTACTTCGGGTACATTGTTGTATGCACTTAAATCGATGGCGCCCACAGTCGAAAAAACCCAAGAATTACCGCTTGGTCGGTTTGTAATCGAAAGCTCATCCCATGTTGAAGTCGCTGCATTACCATTGTAATTGGTCGAAGCGAACAATTGTAAATCGCTATAGTTGGTCAGCGAGTTTATTGCTTCGGTAAAAGTAAGTTCGAGGTCGTCTAAGCCTGTAAAGTCGAAGGTTGAACTAACGAGCCAGTCAATGTTAGTGTTACTGCTGCCCGAGAAACCATTAATATAGGCATAGGTTTCTTCACTATTCGTTTCCCAAACCCATGTTTGTGCTCCTGTTTCGGAATAGGGTGTGAATGAGCCAAGGCTTGCAGTGAAGTTTTCGGTAAAAGGAATTAATAAATTGGGTGGGGCCGTAACCATACTATTGCAACTTAAAGTGTGAGAGGGGCCAAAAATTGATGAAATGCTAATGTCTTGATTGTAAGCACCAACTGTTAGCCCTTCTTTCAAACGAACATAAATGGTTGTTGCTGGTACTGCGCCTTCATCGATCACTATGGTTATGAATCCATACGTTAAAAAATAATCACTCCCGTCGAGCGATATTTCGTACTGCGAAGGCGGTGTTATGGTAATGTGGTTGGTGAGGTTCTCTCCGCTAACCGTAAATGTTTGATGTGCACTTGGACCATTGCCAACTTCGTAAGTGAAGCCACTAAGTGCTGTTGCTGAAACGTCGATGGTGGGAATTGGTGTTGTGCTCGGAGCAATTCCAAAACCGGTCAAGTCGTTTCCTGGACCAACATATTCAAACCGAATACTAGGATCGCTCCATCCAGTAGTTGTTCCAGTGCTTATACCATTTTTTAGCTGAATGTTTTGGTTGTTGGTAGAAACGCCATTGCCAGTCCACGCAGTACCCGGATCTGAACCGGGTTCTCCAAATATGTCTGTTGTTGTATCGCCATATTTTACAACAAGGGCATCATCGCCATTGTAGGTGAAATTACGCAACGAAAAGATAACGCCATTCGTCAATGCTATGGCCTCCATATCACTGGTGCCGATGATCAATACTTCGCCAACCCCCAGTGTTCCCGATGAAATAGTGTGTAAAAGGACTGGAGATGCACCGTTTGTGCCTTGTTCTATTTTTAAATTGTTGCTTGAAAAATCAAGGGTAGCTGACGTATTATTCCAAATTTCAATTCCTTTGGGTTTTGTTCCAGTGTTGGTTTTTGTATATTGGCTAATTATTTGGCCATAAGTAGATTGTATTGCAAGTAGACCAATAAGAGTTAAAACAAAAAGTATTTTTTTCATCTCAAAAATTATTTAATTTATTTATGTTTCTTCCTTTTATTGAATAACAAAACGATGCCTGCTGCCAACAATAAAATCCCAAACGAACCCAAAGGAACTGAATTCCCATGAGGTGTTGATGGTGGCAATGGTTGGGCTATTAAGTTTGTAACAATCATAAAAATAGTAATTATTGTTGTGGTAATTCTAGCTTTCATGTCTTTATATTTTATCGAATTACTAATTCATAATTAATTTATGGTGCGTTGTAATGTTTTTACATTGAACTGTTACAATGAATAAACCTCGGTTATTGTTAAAATCAATTTCCGAATAAACACCGCTTACCGTCTTGCTCACAATTTTTTTACCTGAGAGATTATAAATAGTAAGTGTACCCGTATGGTCGAAATCCGATTTTATTATAATTTGTTCTTCATTTGGATACACTAAAATATTGTTGATGCTATATTCTTCAATGGCTGTTCGATCTTGAAAAGACAGTGAGAAGTTGTACGTTTTGTTTCCTCCCAATTCTTCCAACTGATAATCGGAATCGGAAAGCACAATTGTTTTTTGGCGGGCATAGTCGGTCAGTGTAATTTGATAATCGTTAAACAAGCCACCAATTTCGCTTAAGTTTATTTGATAAGTTCCCTGTGCAGGGGCTTTAATCTGAAAAACGATATCGTGACTTAAAGTATTCGTATTGTTGAATACCAGTTTTTGACCGCTTTCGAGTATTGAATATATTTGTGGAGCAAGCCCATTTGTGAACATTTTGTCGGCATCGTAATGGTCGTATTTGCTTTCAGCCATTTCGTTATATACAATCACCGTTTCGTCCATCATTGTTTCGTCCCATACCTGAAGGCGTAAAATGGGTTTTGTTTGCTCCGATTTGTAAAAGTTCTTAATTGTATTTACCCTGGCTGTAGAATTAATTTCAAGATTGCCCGATGCTGATGCTGCAACAAAAAAACCTTGCATGGCTGGGATGTAGGCTCCATAACTTGACGGAGTAGCAATTCCGTCCTGAATGGAGATGTATTTGTCGCCTCCTTCGGTCAAAATTTTTGTGCGGTCGTACACATAGGCTGTATTTCCTTGTATGTTGCCCGTAAAACTGCTGCTTGTCCATTCAATAGGTGCCAGAAATGGGTTGCCAACAAAGTTGTAGTTATTGTCGGCAGGTTCGGTCAAATAGCTTAGCGGAACTGAAACGTTTTGAGTGGCATCGATTAAATTCCCTGATAAAGCCATGTTGTAATAGCTTGTCTTGATTTCATCACCTGTTTCTTCAGTGTCGTTAATTGCCGTCACGGCGAAACCTCTGCCGGGTGAAACCAAATCACCTGCACTTTCAATCCATTCCCATGCATCATTCTGATTTACGATACTTGGAGCTAGAGAGTTGTTGTATTTTAACATGTAAAGATCGACTCTTTCGTTGCTGCTGAGCATATCACCTGCAGTTAGTCCGGTAAAAGGCTGGGTGTAGTATTGCCACTTATCGAGGCTTGCATGGCTGGTACTAAAATCAATTTGGTGAAGTACTGTTGTATTTTCAGTAACGGTTAAGTTTTCCTGCTCGTTTAGTTGGGCGTTGTGGGTAAAAACGAAGTTTCTCACCGTTGTGGCTGCGGTAAGTTCGGGGAAATTAGTAGCACCGCCCCAAATTATCATATCCGAATTTGAAGAGGGTGTTTCGCCGTCCCAGTTACTTTGTTCGTTCCAGCTATTATTTGTTGAGCCGTTCCAAACGCTTGCGGGATATAAACCCGGACTTACACGCCTAGGGTCGGCATTTGTAATGTCCCATTCCCCGGCAGTCCAAATTGGGTTGGGAGCAGTGACCGTTGTTCTTCGAACGGCTTTTGAGTCGGTATATTCCCATGATTTTCCTGTGCCGTCCTCATTTAATACTCCATAGGCATCGAAAACAATACCGTTTGGATGACCATCGTTTGCATAAAGAAAGTACCCATCATCGCCGTTTCCCGAAAGGTTTCCACTGTAAATATTGGCATCAAAACCATAAGTATTGAAAAAGTCGGATACATTGTTGGCAATTACATAAGTATCGCCTGCATTAATTGTTCCAGTAAGACCGATGTTTGCAACAGTCCCTCCGTTGGCTTGACGAGCAAGGAATATGATTGTTGTACTCAAATCAATGGCAATAGTTCCAAAATTATATATTTCAACAAATTTGGCATTAGCAATTACCGTTGGAGCAGCAACTTCAGTAATTAATAGGGTAGGAGGAGCAATAGTAGTGAACTGATTGATTTCCCCTTGGGTTGTTCCTTCGATATTGGTGGCTATTACCCGGTAATAATATGCTACGCCATTTGTTAATCCGGTGAGTGCATACGATACGGTAGCCGCATTGGCATCGGCTGCAAGGGGACTTTCCAATGCTGTTATGCTTGTTACATCGCTTGATAGTGTCGGATTGGTGCTGTATTCAAATGCTACCGCGGTTTCGTAACCTTTCGACGATATGGTGCCATTCAGTGTTGCAGTGCCGTTGATGGTTTTGCTTGCTATATTCGTTGTAGCTAAGGGCGCCGTGTTGGCGGTTATGGTCAAATCGTTACTGGTAAGCGGCTCGGTGCCGCTCAAGGCATCGGCGGAGGCTGTAATGCTAAAATTGGTGATGTCGGTGTCAAAATCGGTGCCATCAAAATTTAAATTGATGGTGGCTTCGGTATCGTTTATACGGTTCACCGAATTGATGCTTGTGCCTGTTGGTGTATTATTTAAGTTGAAATGGTTTTCTTGCAGCGAGGCTGTAAAAGTTTCGTTGGCTAGTGTTAGGGTAATGGGGCTTGTGCTAAGGTTCGATTCAGATAAAGCTAAAGCTAAAGATGAAGATAAAGAAAGTGAAGCACTTTCATTTAATGAAACTGATCCTAATATGATTAAATCATCTAATCTAAAATCACCAACTCCAGTTGTAGTCCGGGAGCCATTGGACCAACCTTGAATTTTAATAATAGCAGCGCTTAGTCCTGTTTTATATACCGATTGAGAATAATTTACTAAAGAGGCATCAGGTGCATCTATGGTAGCAAGGCTTGTTCCGTCAATTTCTGAGCTAAAAGCAGATGGACCAGCAGGGGTAGCATATGCATTAAAAGAAATGTTTGTAATTGTAAAAACATATCCTGAATTTGCGGAAATTGTAAAAGTAAAACATTTCGCTTCATTTTGATTTGTAGCTGTCCATCCACCTGTACTCCCAATATATGGTTCATTAGGGAAGTAAGTACCTGTGACAACATCTGTTGAGATTGTACCTGAAGATAAGGTCATGTCTGTAACTATAATGTTGACGTCATTAGAACTACAAACTAAAGAATTTGTAGAAGGGAACTCGAAAGCAGCTATTTGCCCCCAACTTATTCCGGTTAAGAGCAGTATGCAAAATGTAATTAGTAAGTTTTTTTTCATGGTGTATCGTGTTTTAGTATGATAAGTAGTTGAGGTACAGTGTCGACGAGTTTGTATTTTGGTTTGGCTTCAATGCCAGTAAAACTGAATACCTTGGAATAGTGTAGCGTGCTGGTTGTTACGCATGCAAATAAATTTTGTTCGATGCTATAAGCTATTTCTTTAGCACTTACTGGGTCGGAAATTGTATCAATGAAAGCATTTACTGAACATGTCTCCATTTTGCTTTTGGTCGACATCAAGATTTTGTAGCCAATTTCACCATAAGCATAATTGCTCCGTTTTTGGTTCACGTAGCAATTGGTGGGGTATATTTGTAACAAGTTGCTGTTCATGGGGGATTTTAGCAGCTAAACTAAATACAAGATTAATAATTGATTACCAATTTTTAAAATTTAATTTTAGATTTATAAAAATACGTAAAGATTTATAAAAATAAAAATTTAATTTCTTCTTTCAAGGTTTAGAATCATTCACCTTTTATTTCCAATATTTACAAATTGATGGTTTCAATATTATACCTATTGAGTAAAGGTTATTTTTAGGCTTTAATAATATTCATGAAAAATTAAAAAAATTATTGTTTAATATGAAATAATGGCATTCAAATGCTTTTTTTAAGCCTTCAATTTTCTTAAAATACTAACAAAATAATTAAAGATGACATTTGTCATATCAAATACAACATACATGTAATCAGTAGGTTATTCGTATCCCGAAAGCTATATATGTTAAATAATTTTGAAGGTTCGAATAATTTCATATAAAAGTTGAAAAACTGCTTTGTAAGCTCTTTTTGAATTGTATCTTTGCCACTTGTTTTAAAAATTAAGAGGGTATAATTCATTATGAAAGCAATCAAATATGTTTCCGCCGAAGAAGCCGTTAAGGTAATTAAAAGTGGCGATCGTGTTCATTTAAGTAGTGTTGCTGTAACGCCGCATACACTTATTAAACCAATGGTTGAACGTGGAAGAAGGGGCGAAATTAAAAATGTCGCCATTCAGCATATTCACATCGAAGGTCAAGTTGATTTTGCAAATCCTGAGTTTGAAGGTATTTTTAATTCAGAACAATTTTTTGTTGCCGGTAACTTGCGTAAGCAAACCCAGGCCGGATATGCCGATTATATTCCGGTATTTTTAAGTGAAACCCAAAAATTAATCAGAGAGGGTTATTTGCATGTAAATGTGGCCATGGTAATGTGCTCGGTACCCGATAAACATGGTTTTGTGTCGTTAGGTACTTCGGTCGATGCTACTTTAGCTGCAGTGCAGGAAGCTGATATTGTTATTGCTTCGGTTAACCCCAATGTGCCACGTGCTTGGGGCGATGCCATGATTCCCGTAAGTTGTATTGACTATTTTGTTAAAGACAATATCCCTTTGTATACCCACGACATGGGCGTATTGAGCGATATCGACCAATTGATTGGTAAAAATGTGGCCAATTTGATTGAAGATGGCGCCTGTTTGCAAATGGGAATTGGTGGAATACCAAATGCTGTTTTAGCACAATTGGGTAACCATAAAGATTTGGGCGTACATACCGAAATGTTTGCTGATGGCATTCTTCCATTGGTTGAAAAAGGTGTTGTAACCGGTCGTCTTAAAGCACTCGATAAAGGTAAAATGGTGGCTTCGTTCTTAATGGGGTCGCAAGCTTTATACGATTTTATTGACGATAATCCGATGGTGGCCATGATGGACGTTGCCTATACTAATAGTGTGAATATTATACGTCAAAATGATAAAGTGACAGCCATAAACTCGGCTTTGGCAATTGATTTAACAGGTCAGGTTTGTGCCGATTCGATTGGGATCAAACATTATTCAGGAGTTGGTGGTCAAATCGACTTCATACGTGGTGCTGGGCATTCTAAAGGTGGAAAACCAATTATTGCTTTGCCATCGGTTACCAATAAAGGCATTTCTAAAATATCGCCTACCCTTGTAGAGGGATCGGGTGTGGTGAGTACCCGTGCTAATATACATTGGGTAGTTACCGAATATGGTGCCGTTAATTTATACGGAAAAACTTTACAAGAACGTGCCCGCTTATTAATATCGATTGCTCATCCCGACCATAGGGAAGCACTTGATCAGGCCGCTTTTGAAAGGTTCGGTTCTCATTATAGATTTATCCGTTCGTAAAAAAATATTAAACAGGCAGGGCAAATCCTGCCTTTTTTTGTAAATAACTTGTTTGTTTTCAATTTTTTATATCGAAAATATCAAGTATTTTTGCGTTATGTTTTTGTAATCATTTTTTCAAACTTTAGAATAAAACTTATGAATATTTCACATATTGAACACATTGGAATAGCAGTAGAGAACCTCGATGAGGCAATTGCATACTACGAAGGAACTTTGGGACTGAAATGTTATGCAGTTGAAGAAGTAACTGATCAAAAAGTAAAAACTGCGTTTTTTCAAGTTGGTGGTACAAAAATTGAATTGTTGGAGTCCACCGATCCCGAAGGCCCTATTGGTAAGTTTATCGAGAAAAAAGGCCCTGGTGTTCATCATTTGGCTTTTGCTGTCGATAACGTGAACAAAGCACTTTCGGAAGCCGAATCAAAGGGTGTTCGCTTAATTGATAAGGAAAAACGCAAAGGTGCCGAAGGACTTAGTATTGGTTTTTTGCATCCTAAATCGACATTGGGGGTATTAACTGAATTGTGTGGTAAGGAATAAAACTTTGATAAATACATCAATAATGAATAACCAGGAAAAGATAAAAAAATTGATCGATCTGAGGAATGAAGCTCGCTTGGGTGGGGGTAAAGATCGAATTAAAAAGCAACATGCGCAAGGAAAATTAACAGCCCGGGAACGTATTGACTTATTACTGGACGAAGGAAGTTTTGAAGAGCTCGACATGTTTGTTACTCACCGTTGTCATAATTTTGGTCTCGAAAAGACAAAGTACAAAGGTGATGGTGTAGTAACTGGTTTTGGAACAATCGATGGTCGTTTGATATATGTGTATTCACATGACTTTACCGTTTTTGGTGGTTCTTTGTCTGAAACTTTTGCACTTAAAATTTGCAAAGTAATGGATTTAGCCATGAAAATGGGAGCACCAGTTATTGGTATTAACGACTCAGGTGGTGCTCGTATTCAGGAAGGTGTTGGTTCACTTGCCGGCTATGCTGAAATTTTTCAACGTAACATTCTAGCTTCAGGGGTTATTCCACAAATTTCTGTGGTTTTTGGTCCTTGTGCCGGTGGATCGGTTTATTCTCCTGCTCTTACTGACTTTATCATGGTGCTCGAAGATAAGAGTTACATGTTTATTACAGGTCCTAAGGTGGTTAAAGCAGTAACCGGCGAAGATATTTCTGTTGAAGATTTAGGCGGTGCAAGAATGCACACCTCTCAATCGGGTGTCGCACACTTTAGAACTGCGAGCGAGAAAGAGGGTTTAACAGCTATTCGTAAGTTAATTTCTTTTCTTCCTCAAAACAACGTTGAAGACGCTCCAATTTACGAAATCAACGACCCTATTGATCGTAAAGATGATTTCTTAAATGAAATTCTTCCTGAAAATCCGAATTTGCCTTATAATATGGTGGATATTATTCATACGATTGCTGATAACGGTGAATTCTTTGAAGTACATGCAGATTATGCGAAAAATATTCTTGTTGGTTTTGGCCGCTTTGGTGGTGTCTCAACTGGAATTGTTGCTAATCAGCCCAGTTTTTTAGCGGGTGTACTCGACTGTGATTCTTCACGTAAAGCTGCTCGTTTTGTACGTTTTTGCGATGCTTTCAATATTCCTATTTTAACTTTGGTTGATGTCCCCGGATTTTTGCCTGGTTCGAGTCAAGAACGAGCAGGTATTATTATTCACGGTGCAAAACTGATGTATGCTTATGGTGAGGCTACTGTTCCAAAAGTAACCGTTACTATTCGCAAATCGTATGGTGGTGCCCACGATGTAATGAGCTGTAAACAACTTCGTGGCGATTTTAACTACGCTTGGCCAACTGCCGAAATTGCTGTTATGGGTGCAAGTGGTGCAATTGGGGTATTGGAAGGACGAAATATTTCAAATATTGAAGACCCTGTAGAAAAGGCTAAATTCATTAAACAAAAAACTAAAGATTACGAAGATGCTTTTGCTAATCCATATCAAGCGGCATCATTCGGATACATCGACGATGTTATTGAACCTCGTAATACACGCTTTAGAGTTATTCGTGCTTTTAAATCTTTGCAAACAAAGAAATTAATTAATCCATTGCGCAAGCACAATAACATGCCATTATAAAATTTGAAACGATGATACTACTTAGCGTAAATTGGGGTAACGCCCTTGTTATATCACTTGTTGGTTTCTTAATCGTATTTCTGCTATTGGTTTTTTTAGTTGGTGTGGTTTCTCTTTTTGAGATAATTTCATTAAAAGCACAGGCTACTACGGATAAAAACTTAATTGAAAAGAAAGAATCAGAATCAAGTGATAAAAATGTTGCCGATGGAGAGTATGCTGCTATTTCATTGGCTTTACATCTTTATATGAACTACCACGATGAGGAGAGTAATATTATTACTCTCAAAAATATCGATCGCAGGTATTCTCCATGGAGTTCAAAAATATATGGCATTAACGAAATTTAGTTTTGAAATAAAATGGATAAATTTAAATTTAAAATTGAAGGCACCGAATACGAAGTAGTAATCAATGGTGTCGAAAATAAAATAGCTTCTGTTGAAGTAAACGGTAAATCGTATACAGTTGAAATTGTAAAAGAAGAAGTTGAACGTACGCCAATCAGGTCTAATCCTGCACCACAACGTCAAATGACTTCTGCTCCTATCGCATCGCCTCGAAAACCTGTCGCATCGGGTGGCGGTAAAGCATTGAATTCTCCATTGCCAGGTACCATTATTAAAGTAAATGTAACGGTTGGCCAACAAGTTAAAACCGGTGAAATTGTTCTTACAATGGAATCGATGAAAATGGAGAACAATATTTTGGCACACTGCGATGGTATAATCAAAGCTATTTCCGTTACTGCTGGGCAAAGTGTAATGCAAGGTGAATCATTGGTAGAAATCGGATAATTCAATTTTTAAAGACTTTAATTATGAGGAAATATTTGTATCTACTATTAACGGTATTACTTTGCTCTACGTTTTCGTTGCCTGTTAGTGCTGCTCAAACAACGAATACTGATTCAACTCAGTTTGTTGTTAGCACTTCTGAAAAAAATATTGCAGTACAAACAAGCGATGAAACAGAAGCAGACCTTAAGGTAGGTGAAAGCTTAAAAACATTTGCCCGAAGTACCGGGGTAGCTATGTTTTTCACAGGTGATAACTGGAAGTTTTTGGTCATGATGGTTATTGCTTGCCTTTTGCTTTATTTGGCCATTGTTAAAAAATTTGAACCTTTATTATTGCTCCCCATTGCATTTGGTATGTTGTTAACAAACTTGCCGGGTGCAGGGCTTTACAATGCCGATTTATTCGCGGGAGGACAAGTTCATTGGGCCGAATTTACCGATAAGGGAGGTTTGCTCGACTATTTATACCTGGGCGTTAAGCTCGGCATTTATCCATGTATTATATTTATAGGTATTGGCGCAATGACCGATTTTGGTTCGCTGTTGGCAAACCCTAAAAGTCTGTTGCTGGGAGCTGCCGCACAAATGGGTATATTTTTTACTTATTTGTGTGCAGTCGGGTTTCTTGGTTTTGCACCTAACGAAGCAGCTTCAATTGCTATTATTGGTGGGGCTGATGGTCCAACGGCCATTTATCTGACCTCTAAGCTTGCTCCTGAGTTGTTGGGCCCTATTGCTGTTGCAGCTTATTCGTATATGGCATTAGTTCCAGTTATTCAACCTCCAATTATGCGCGCCTTAACTACTAAAAAGGAACGCCTAATTGAAATGAAACAACTACGTATCGTAACTAAAACCGAAAAAATTATTTTTCCGGTTGTGGTCACTGTAATTACTGCATGGTTGTTACCGGCCTCTGCTACACTTATTGGTTGTTTAATGTTTGGTAACATTATGAAAGAGAGTGGTGTGGTTGAACGTTTAAGCAAAACTGTACAAAACGAGTTAATGAATATCGTTACTGTTTTACTTGGAATTACTGTTGGAGCAACTGCTACGGCTGGTGCCTTTTTGAACTTTCAAACCCTAAAAATTCTTTCCATTGGTATTATTGCCTTTGGCATAGGAACCGGTTCTGGTGTTCTTTTAGCGAAATTGATAAATGTGTTTAGCAAAGAAAAAATTAACCCGCTAATTGGTTCAGCCGGTGTTTCGGCAGTGCCTATGGCTGCCAGGGTATCACAAAATGTTGGACAGGAAGCAAATCCTCGTAACTATTTGTTGATGCATGCTATGGGACCCAATGTTGCCGGTGTTATTGGTTCGGCTGTAGCGGCAGGAATCTTATTGAGTTTTTTGTCGTAGATAATTTATCGCCTATATAAAAACGGGTTGTCGGTAAAATCGGCAACCCGTTTTCTTTTTTATTCTTCTTAGAACTCTAATTACAATTATCGTAAAAGTGAATAACTACTATTCATTTTTTCACCACAAAGGCGCAGAGGCGCAAAGAAAATTGAAATAAAAACTTAGCGTCTTTGTGTCTTTGCGGTGACTTTTTTTTGATTTATTTGAGCAGCTTTTTCACCGCAAAGGCGCGGAGGCGCAAAGAAAAATAAGAAATAATAACTTAGCGTCTTTGTGTCTTTGCGGTGTAATGATTTTTTCCTTTGTCACTTTGTTACTTCCTTACTTTGTTACTTTTTTGATTTGTGCGAGTG
>DATERL010000120.1:0-8244 GCA_035271585.1 Prolixibacteraceae bacterium | reverse complement strand
AGACAGGTATTATGTTGTTGTTTGACCGGCCTTTTCAGGTGGGCGATAAAATTGAGGTAGGGGCTCATTACGGCGAAGTGATCGAAATTGGTTTGCGAACCACCCGCATTGTAACGCCCGATGACTCTACCGTTTCGGTACCCAATATGGAAGTGATGAACAGCTCGGTATCGAATGCCAATTCGGGTGAACTGAATTGCCAAGTGGTGGCCGAAATTTATTTGCCCATTAATGTCGATACCCAAAAAGTACGCAAAATAGCCATCGAAGCAGCACAGGTTTCTAAGTACATTTACCTGAACAAACCCATAGCCGTTGTTTTCATTAACGAAATGCACCAGCGAAAATCATACCTTAAAATGAGGCTCAAAGCTTATGTGATGGAAATTAGATACGAATTTCAGTTCAAAAGCGACATGACCGAGATTGTGCTTCGCGAATTACTTGCTCAAGGTGTTATTAATAAGGAAGATATGGAATAGAGAAGTGAATGTGTCCTTTAATTGAGTTAATTATTTGTGCTAATTTGTGTTCAATATAATATTTGTGTTTTCAGCCAAATAAAAACCACACAAAACAATCTTGCGGAAACGGAGTATTTTTTAATCCAAACATTTAATAATCTATTCTTAATAGCTTCTGTTCAATAAGGAGTTAAATCTTTGATAGCCAATGAGACGGTCGTACCGATCGTTCATGCGTCCGTGGTAAACAAAAATGTAATAATCGTTTTCGGTTTCGTGGTGACTACCTTCCAAATTGAAGCATTTTACTTCGTCCGATTTATTGTCTTTATAGGCATAAGTATAGTTGTAATAACCTTGTTTGAGCAGTAATGATAGCTCGTATTGCTGTCTTTCCATGCTGTATTTCATTTCGAAAGGTTTAGTACACTGCCAGTTACTAAGTTTTCCGAATACGTAAATGCCCCCCCCAAGTAATGGTTGTTTTACTTGCAATGTAAAATGAACGAATAGGTAATCGGCTTCAATTTCGGGATAATTTCTGTTTACCCGTTCGATAAAATAATTGCCGTTCATTTCTTTATAATAGTTGTATTGCTTTTGCAGTCGGGGATAATCGGGCAGAAGGGTAGCGTGGTAAAGAGGCGGGTGCAGTGAAATTGATTCAACGCCTTCGCCGGTGTGCATTATGTCGCGTATTTCAAAAGCCCTAAATTCGTTTTCACCTTTAAATGTGTTTTCTAGGTTGTAATCGTATTCAAGAACTCCGTTGCTAATAAACAATGGTTTAAGTTCGCTAATGGCATTGTCGTTACGGAAGTTTTGCGATACCACTACTTTAATATCGGTGTGTGGATTTTGGATGTTGAAATTTCCATGTTCGACCACGAAGTCAACTTCTTGATTTTCGCCATGTAGCACGTCGTGTGTCGCCTTGCGGATGCGTGCTTTTACCGTAACAATTGGCTCGGCCACAAAAAAACGCCAAGTAATAAGGGGGTCGTCTCTAAAATCGTTGTCGAATACAACCAGGGCGTAATTTCCCGACAAAAGTATGGGTACGTTGTTATTAGGTATAGTAAGCAGGTAATTAATGTACCTAATATTTGTGTTTACTGAGTATTCGTAATCGGTTAAGGGAAAGTCGATAAACGAATCGAGGTATTCTTCTTGTGCAATGCGTGAAATTTTCCAATCGCGGTCGCAATGATAAATGGTGTAATAATAGGATCGGGGTTCACCGTTGATGTCGTCGAAGCTAAAAGTAAGCTGTTCGTCGCTGTTGAGGTTAATTATAGGGTTCGAAAGTTTCCAGCCTGTTCGGTATAGCTCAACTGTTTTAAGGTGATCGCTGTAAATAGTGTTTTCGATTACCTTGGGTAAGTTAACTGCATTGGCCAATTGAAAGGCAAAAACAGTCAAAAAGATAAATAACGTGGTAAATTGCTTCATTGAATTAAATTTTCACACAAAATTAATATTTAATAATAAATACAAGCCAAACGAACCTACAGTAATTTTTAACGTTATAAAGGTTGAAAAATTATCATTCTATCAATCTTTTAATCGTTTTTATTTTGAATAAATTGAAGCCGATTTATGGTGGTTAAACAAACAACATGATTTAAAACATGTAATTGCCAATAATAGGTTCAAAATAGCTAACTATTTGAAGGTTATTTTCTGGTAATTTTCGTAAAATATTTACCTTTGTCGTTCTAAAAAAAAATAATTATAAAATTCAGCAATGTCGAAAACTATTAAGATCAAAAAGGGTTTTGATATTAAACTAAAAGGTAAAGCTGAAATGAATATTGGTTCAACCTTGGTTGCCAGCCAATATGCCATTAAGCCAGCCGATTTTCCCGGGCTCAAACCAAAGTTGTCGGTTAAGGCCGATGATGTTGTTAAAGCCGGCACGCCATTGTTTGTCGATAAATCGCAACCCGAAGTAGTATTTACTTCGCCAGTTAGCGGTAAAGTGGTTTCGATAAACCGGGGCGAGCGACGCCGTATTTTGGAGGTTGAGATTGAAAGCGATGGGAAGTTTGAATCCGAAAGCTTTAAAAATGCCGATCCTGAAAAATTGAGCCGTGAGGAGATAACACAAAACTTATTGTTGAGTGGCTTGTGGCCATTTATTGTTCAACGGCCCTTTGGAGTTGTTGCTAAACCGAGTGTTGCTCCGCGCGATATTTTCGTGTCAGGGTTCGATTCGGCTCCTTTGGCTCCCGATTACGAGTTTACACTTTCGGGCGAGACGGAGGCTTTGCAGGCTGGTTTTAATGCCTTGAAAAAATTATGCGATGGAAAAGTCTTTTTGGGTTTACGTCCTGGTTCAAAGTTTGCGTCGCTTAAAGGTGTCGAAATAAATTATTTTGAAGGACCGCACCCAGCAGGTAATGTTGGTATTCAAATTCACAAAATTGCACCTATTAATAAAGGCGATGTTGTTTGGACTTTGGGTATTCAGGCGGTTGTGTTTATTGGTCGTTTGTTCCTTACTGGCAAACTTAATCTCGAAAGAACCATTGCCTTAACGGGTTCCGAAGTTGTTAATCCCAAGTATTACAAGTCGGTTGTAGGTGCTACGGCTGCCAGTATTCTTAAAGGAAAAACAGCAATGACTGTTAACGAACGCATTGTGTCGGGAAATATATTAACCGGCACCCAGCTCGAAAACGATGGTTACATCGGTTTTTTTCATAACCAATTGACTGTGATTCCCGAAGGTGATCAAATTGAACCTTTAGGATGGGCTACACCAGGTTTCAAAAAATTCTCGGCCAGTAAAACTTTTTTTGCTAAGCTTATGCCTCGTAAAGAGTATGTTCTCGATGCTAACTATCATGGTGGCGAAAGGGCATTTGTTTTATCGGGTCAGTACGAAAAAGTTTTCCCCATGGATATTCTTCCTGTTTATCTTTTAAAATCGATAATTGTTGATGATTTTGATAAAATGGAGCAATTGGGAATTTACGAAGTTTTGGAAGAAGATATGGCTTTATGCGAATATGTTTGTACTTCAAAAATCGAAGTACAGGAAATATTGCGCAAAGGCTTCTCAATCATGCTTAAAGAATTAGCTTAATACTAAAAATTATGCCATCTGTTGGCAAAGCAAATACAAAATATTAATGAAAGGACAAGGAATAAAGAATTTTTACGATAAGCATCGGCCAAAATTCGAAAAAGGAGGAAAATTACATCCTTTCCAAAGTGTTTTCGAAGGCTTCGAATCATTCTTATATGTTTCGGATGCTACAACGAGAAAGGGATCTCATATTCGGGATTATATCGACTTGAAGCGTACCATGATTATTGTTGTTTTAGCGTTGGTTCCTACCATGCTTTTTGGGATGTACAATATCGGGTTTCAGCACTTCAATGCTATTGGTGAGTTGGCCAATACTTCGTTTTGGCAAGTATTTTCCTACGGTTTGCTTCATATGTTACCAGTAATTATTGTTTCATATGCGGTGGGTTTGGGAATCGAATTTGTTTTTGCCCAAATAAAAGGGCACGAAATTAACGAAGGTTATTTGGTGTCGGGACTTCTGATACCATTGGTTTTACCAATTAATACACCACTTTGGATGGTTGCTATTGCCGTGGCTTTTTCGGTTATTATTGCCAAAGAAGCTTTTGGAGGTACTGGAATGAACATTTGGAACCCCGCATTGGTGGCCAGGGCATTTCTATTCTTCGCCTATCCATCGAATATGAGTGGCGACAGTGTGTGGATTCGCTTGGGAGCCGACGCCGACAAGGTTGTTGATGGCTTCTCGGGGGCAACACCACTTGGAATGGCCCTTAGCGGAGTGGTTGATTACGATATTTGGGATGCCTTTTGGGGCTTTATTCCTGGTTCGCTTGGCGAAACTTCTACATTTGCAATACTAATAGGAGCGGCCATTCTTATTTTTACCGGTATTGGTAGCTGGAAAATTATGCTGGCTACTACCTTGGGCGCACTTTCTATGGGCTTAATCTTAAACATTTTTGCAGTGAACCCATTCATGGAAATTCCATTTTGGCATCACCTATTTTTGGGTGGCTTTGCTTTTGGTGCCGTGTTTATGGCAACCGATCCTGTGTCGGCAGCGCAAACCGATGCCGGTAAATGGATTTACGGATTACTAATTGGGGTTTTGGCTATTATTATAAGGGTGTTAAACCCAGCTTATCCCGAGGGGGTGATGTTGGCCATACTGTTGATGAATACTTTTGCCCCGTTAATTGACCATTACATTGTGCAATGTAATATCCGCAAACGCTTGAAAAGGGCAGTTGTAATTAAATAATCACTAAAAATCGACGCGAGATGAACAGAAACGGAAATACTTACACTTTCATATATGCCTCGGTAATGGTGGTTGTAGTAGCGGCAATATTGTCGTTTACTTCCATTTCATTACAACCGATGCAGAAGCGTAATATTGAAATAGAAAAGAAAAAGAACATACTGACTTCAGTCAACATTATTGCTTCCACCGATGAATCAGAGGCGGTTTATGCCAAAACCATCACCAATGCTTACGTGGTTAATTATAAAGGTGAAATGGTTGATGGCGATGCCTTTACTGTTGATTTGAAAAAGGAACATGCCAAGCCGGTCGAAGAACGTATTTTACCGGTTTATGAAGCCGATTTGGGCAGCGAAGGTTTAAAATACGTTGTTCCATTGCGTGGAGCCGGATTATGGGGACCAATTTGGGGTTACATCGCTTTAAATAACGACTTGAACACTATTTATGGTGCAAATTTCGATCACCAGGGTGAAACCCCCGGCTTAGGTGCCGAAATTGCTACCCCAGCTTTTCAAGAGGTGTTTAAAGGAAAAGAAATATATAATGACAAAGGAGAATTTGTGTCGCTTATTGTTGCTAAAGCTGGCGAAAACGCACCTGCCATTCATAAGGTAGATGCAGTTTCGGGTGGTACAATTACCAGTAAAGGCTTGCAAGAAATGTTGTACGACGATCTTTTAGGTTATGTCGAATTCTTCAACAAGAAAAAATAAAAAGATATGAGTGATAAAGAAGCATTATTCTCGAAGAAGAATTTAAAACTGATTACTGATCCACTGGGTCGGCAAAACCCAATTACCGTTCAGGTGCTGGGTATTTGTTCGGCTTTGGCGGTAACTGCCCAAATAAAACCTGCGGTAGTAATGACCATTTCGGTAATGGTAGTTGTGGCCTTATCGAACGTTATTATCTCCTTAATCCGTAATTCGATACCCAACCGTATTCGCATCATCGTTCAGTTGGTTATTGTTGCCTCGCTGGTTATTTTGGTCGATCAAGTACTGAAAGCTTATGTGTACGATGTAAGTAAACAGTTATCGGTATTTGTTGGATTGATTATTACCAACTGTATCATCATGGGGCGTTTGGAGGCTTTTGCACTGGGCAACAAACCTTGGCCTTCGTTTCTCGATGGAATTGGAAATGGTGCTGGTTATGGGGTTATTCTTATTATTGTTGCCTTTTTCCGTGAGCTGCTTGGCTCTGGATCAATTTGGGGCTATCAGGTAATACCCGATGGCTTTTACAATTTTGGATATGCCAATAACGGTCTAATGGTTCTATCGCCTATGGCGCTCATTACTATTGGCGTAATTATCTGGTTTCAGCGTACTCGTAATCGTGAACTCATTGAAGAAAAATAATAGTCAATCGTAAAATCAAGAGAAATGGAAAACATTATAAACATATTCGTCAAGTCAATTTTCCTTGAAAATATGATTTTTGCCTACTTCTTAGGTATGTGTTCGTACCTGGCAGTGTCGAAGTCGGTTAAAACAGCAACTGGTTTAGGATTGGCTGTAGTTTTCGTATTGGGCATTACCCTTCCGGTAAACTATTTACTTGAAAACTATGTAATGAAAGAAGGCGCCTTAATTTGGCTGAGTTCGCGGTTTGCCGATGTTGACCTCAGCTTTTTAAGCTTCATCATGTTCATTGCCGTCATCGCATCAATGGTTCAGTTGGTCGAAATGGTCGTTGAGAAATTTGCGCCAGCCCTTTATTCAAGTTTGGGGATTTTCTTACCGCTTATTGCAGTTAACTGCGCTATTCTTGGAGGTGCACTTTTTATGCAGCAAAAAGAATTTCTTAACGTTGGCGAGGCTACTACTTATGGTATTGGTTCGGGCATTGGTTGGTTCCTGGCCATTGTGGGCATTGCAGCCATACGTGAAAAAATGCGGTATTCAAATATCCCCGCGCCATTGAAGGGCTTGGGTATGGCCTTTATTATTACCGGTTTAATGGGAATCGCTTTCATGGGATTCTCTGGAATTAAGCTTTAATTGTAACGATTTAAAATCAGATAGATATGATTATTTTAGCGACACAGTCAACAGTTATTATTACCAGTGTTATTTTCTTCCTGGTTATTATTTTGCTGTTGGTAAGCTTGCTGTTGTATGCCAAGAAAAAATTATCGCCATCGGGTGTGGTGAAAATCAATATTAACGATGGCGAAAAGGAATTGGAAGTGGATCCGGGTTCTACGGTTTTATCAACTTTGAGCAATAACGGTATCTTTTTGCCGTCGGCTTGTGGTGGTGGTGGTACATGCGGAATGTGCCGTTGCCAAGTCGAAGAGGGTGGTGGATCAATTCTTCCAACCGAGGTCGATTTTTTTACTCGTAAAGAGCAACAAGAGAACTGGCGCTTAGGTTGTCAGGTGAAAATACGCCAGGATATAAAAATTCATGTACCCGATGAGGTTCTTGGAATCAGAAAGTGGGAATGCGAAGTGGTTTCGAACCACAACGTTGCCACATTTATCAAAGAATTTGTTGTTAAATTACCCGAAGGCGAAATCCTTAATTTTAAATCGGGTGGTTACATTCAAATTGATGTTCCAAAATACGAATGCGATTTTAAAAACTTTGATATTGAAGAACAATACCGCGACGAGTGGGATAAGTTTGGTTTGTGGAGTTTGAAAATGAATAATACCGAAGAAACTTATCGTGCTTATTCAATGGCAAACCATCCTGCCGAAGGGAATATTGTAATGCTCAATATCCGTATTGCAACTCCACCTTGGGATCGCCAAAAAAACGCTTGGGCTGATGTACCTTCAGGTCTTTGCTCATCGTACATTTTTTCGCTTAAACCCGGCGATAAAATAACCATTTCGGGGCCTTACGGTGAATTTTTCATTCAAGATACCCAAAACGAAATGTTGTACATTGGAGGTGGCGCTGGTATGGCTCCCTTACGTTCGCACTTATTTCACTTGTTTCATACCCTTAAAACTGGACGTAAAGTTAGTTATTGGTATGGCGCACGCTCGGTTCGCGAAATTTTTTACGAAGATCAGTTCAGGGCTATTGAAAAACAGTTTCCTAATTTCAAATTTACCATTGCTCTGAGCGATCCTCACCCTGATGATAAATGGGATGGACCAGTTGGTTTTATACATCAGGTTATTCATGATAAATACCTGAAAGATCACGAAGCACCTGAAGATATTGAGTATTACATGTGTGGTCCTGGTCCTATGACCAACGCCGTGAATAAAATGCTGTACGACTTGGGTGTTGAAAAAGAGAATATTCACTTCGATGATTTCGGAAATTAAACCAAATACAAGATACATTTCATAACAAAATAGGGCATTGGTAATACCAAATGCCCTATTTTGTCATTTATACCCCCTACAATGCCAACTTTTATTGATGTTTGATTGTTCATAAATAATAAATTTGTAAGGACGTTCATTTTTTTAAAATATTTTTCTATTTTGCTTATATGAATTG
>DATERL010000119.1:0-11637 GCA_035271585.1 Prolixibacteraceae bacterium | reverse complement strand
ACCACAAGTCGCTAAATTGAGGCGGAGTAATTATCGAGAAGCTTTCAATGTCGATTCGACCATCAATTACCACATCGTTATCGGTAGGCAATGGATTAATTAGTTGAATTGTTACGTCTTCGTCGCTTACGTAGGAATCGTTCATGGCCTTAATGTTGGGATACTTCTCTTGTACTTTAATGTAAACTACGGCCGTATCACAACTCTTATTTTCGCTGTTCAGGTCGCATACACTGTAAGTGAATGAATCGGCACCTTCGTAATCATCAACTGGCGTATAATAAACATAACCCTTTTCAAAATCGAAAAATACGGTTTTAGCATGTAAGGGTTGAGCGATTATTTTGACCGAACTGGTATCAATGCCATCGTCATAATCGTAATCGTTTTGCAATATCCTGATTTCAGCATCTTTTTGGTTGACAAGTATGGTTACGGCATCGTCGTTGGCAACAAGCTGACGATTAATGGGTTCAACGGTGATGTAAACGGTAGCAAAATCCCAGTTATTGGTATTCGACCCTACAATGTAGATTAAACTATCGAGGCCGTTAAAATCATCGTCGGGCTGGTAAGTTACATCGCGGGTGAAAGGATTATAAGCAACGCTTCCGTTATTTGGGAATACCTTAATATCGACGGTATTGGGACTTGGTCTAAAGCCATGAAGCGTATCATTTTTTAAAATCTGAACAGTTACAGGAATATTTTCGCGGGTTGTAGCCGTGTCGTTTTGCGCGCCAAAGCGGTCGTCGGGCACAATTACGGTTACAATTACGTAAGCACGCAGCCCCGAAAAATCGGCAAACGAATAGATAAATTCATCAATCCCGGTAACATCAACAAAGGGCGTATAAACAATTGATGAATCGCCACTCCACTCAGCCCCTCCGTTTTTGGGTTCGTTAACCAGCAAGTACGAATTGGGATCGATACCATCGTCAACATCGGCTACCTGATTAAAGGCGTTGAATGCAACCGGAGTATTCAATGGGGTATTCAGTAAAATATTTTTGGCCGTTGGGGCATCGTTTATGGGTTCAACTAAAATTATAAACCAGGCTTCACTGCAATAAATATCATATCCCTCATCACATATTTTATACATTAAGCTATCTAAACCATTGAAGTTTTTATTGGGGACATAATAAACTTCACCGGTGGCAGTGTTCACAGACGCTTTTCCGTTTTTAGGCCCAATCGAAATCGATAATGAACCATAGTCGATATTTCCTTCTCCGTTATAATCGGGGTCGAAATCGTTTTCCAAAACATTGTACAGCGAGTAAAAATCTTCGGGAATGGTATCAAAATCGTTATGTGCAACAGGTGGATTGTTCTCTCCTGTAATTGAAATTACCAACTCGGCCGAACCCTTTTCGCCACCTTCATCAATAATTGTATAGGTAACATAGTCGTACATGTGATCTTTTGGCCCCAACTGACTCACCATTACCGAATCGGCAATAAAAACGGCTTCACCATTTGGCTTCCAGTGCACTTCGCCATATTTATACTTAGTTTTTACAATTCCTGTAGTGTCTTTATCAATTCGATAAACCCAGAACAAATCATTTGTATCGGGATCATAGTCGTTAAACAATAGCCCTTCTGGGTGCGCCATCTTTTTAGTGTTTTCGAGTAAAAATATGGTATCGTTTATGGCTACCGGCGCGTTATTAATACCTGTAATGGTAATGTTGATGGTTGATGTATCAGTGGCGTCATAAGTATCGCTTAGGGTATATTCAAATACTTCGGTCAGCGTTTCGTCTTGCCGTAAAGCAATTGCAATTGCCCGATCGGGGTAATAAACAAAACCGCCATCGGCTTGCCAAGTTAGTTCTCCATATTGGCCAATCACTGTTCTCTCTATGGTTTCGCTCACCATGGTCATTCTAATCGTATCGCCAGTATCGATATCAGTATCGTTGTAAAGCACATGATCGGGATCTGAACTGGTCAATTTCACCCTTGTGTATTCAATGGTTTCATAGTAATCGGGACTGGCCACAGGAGCATCGTTTAGACCCAATATTTCGATGATAAGCGTGGCCGTAACGGTTTCTAAGGAATCGGAAACAACAAATTTAAAGCGTTCGTAAACCGTATCGCCCTGTGCCAAAGGCTGGGTATTGTCCATGTTGTTAATAAATTCATACGCTCCGTTGGGCTGCCAAACCAAATCGCCATAAAAACCGATTGCCGTAGTGTTGATGCTGTCGTTTACTTGAATTACCATAAGGCTATCACCATCAATATCAGTAGCATAATACAAAAGAGAATGCACATCGAATGGACTGGCCGATAGCGAATCGTTGTCTTCGTCTATTTGCACAAAAACGTCGGGCACTATGGGCAAATCGTTTTCTCCAATAATGTTTACTATAACATTGGCCGTACTACTAGCACCTTGCATATCAAAAAGGGAATACTCAAAAATGTCAATCACTGTTTGATTAAATTTCAGCGTATCCATTTCGCTGTTCAAGGTATATGTTGCATGACCATTTGCATTAATAGTTAAAATTCCATAGTCGCCAATAAAGTCATAAACGTTCACATTGCCCGGGAGCTTAATGTATGTCGAATCGCCGTCAATATCTATATCATTCCAACGCAAACCATTATTTTCGGGATGAATATCGATGAAACGTTCATCTTCTTTAATAAAAACAGTATCGTTTACTGCAAGAGGAATGTCATTTTCTCCAGTTATTTCTATGTAGAACCAGGCGAAAGCGGTAGAGTCGAAGCGGTCTTGAATTACATACCGGAACGAATCGACCACGACCTCCATATATTTCAAACTATCGGTTTTGGGATTTAATGTATAGGTGAATGTGCCGTCGTAATTCCATTGTAATTTACCATAAACACCTATCACAGGCGATGTAGCTTGTTTTTTCATACTAACAACACCAAACTCGAGCCCATCATCTATATCGGAATCGTTACTTATTATTCCTTGGGAGCGCGAGCCAACGGTTAATGAAATATCTTTTTCAAGTATATATGCAAAAAAATCGTTGGCTACCGGAGCATCGTTTTGCCCAATAATGGTAACGTATAAATTTGCTTTATCGGTTTCTCCGTGTGGATCGACAACGGTATAGGAAAACACATCGACTACCTCTTGCCCTTGGTAAAGGCTATCAACTATATCGATAAACGTTTCATAAATGAAAGCACCATTGGGTTGCCAGGTAAGTTTCCCGTAAAGTCCCATACTAGTATAGGAATCCTCATCGTTTACCGAAACAATAATTGGATCGCGGTCAATATCTCCATCGTTGCTAAGCAAACCATTTTTTTCGTCGACAATAGTAATATGTGTATCTTCTAAAATAGTAATCGAATCGTCCATGGCATAAGGTGCATCGTTCAGTCCATGAATAACAATGACCAATTGGGCCCTCGACCTACCATCAAAATCGTCAACAATGATATAGTTAAAAACATCAAAAATTGTATCACCGGCAGCCAATTGAATAACTGAATCCCTATCGGGGGTGTAAATATACGATCCATCGGGTTTCCATTGTAGTAAACCCACATCGCTTGTAACTGAGCCGCTGAAATCAGCATCAATGCTTTCGACAAAGAAGTTATCACCATCAATATCGGAATCGTTGGACAAGAGTGCTTCAATATCGCCTAACGAAACAGTTACCGTACCTGCATTTTCAAAAATAACCAATGTATCGTTAATTGCTACAGGATTATCGTTTACCCCAATTATTCGAATGGTGATATAAGCCGTTTCAATACTTAGGTCAATACCATCGCTAATGTCGTAGGGAAATACCACGTCAGCAATTTCGCCCTGTTTGAGCGGGTCAGTTGCTTTTTGATTTTCGATAAACGTCCATGAACCATCATTCATCCAGTTGAACCTTCCATAATAGGATTCAATGCTTTTTTCTTTGGTATTGTTAACACTATTAACAGTGATTAAATATCTTTCACTATCAATATCGGTATCGTTGTGTAATATCGAATTGTATTGTGGCATTGAAGAAGCTATGTTTTCAAAGCCTTCGTATGCTTCAAAAAAGTCGTCGTTAGCAACAGGCGGATTATTGAGGCCTTTGATAACTATCAAAAAATACGATGTAGCGGTTGCTGACGAATCATCAACAATTTGATATGTAAACCTAAGCTCTATTTCTTCTCCCGCCTTTAAAGTATCGATTGACTTAGGCATCTCAAATCTGATACTTCCATCATAGTTCCACTTAATTGTGCCATAAGCAGTTGGTATTTTTATATCTATATCATTGCTGCCATTCACTTCACTCATATAAAAATTGTCGCCATCGATATCATAATCGTCGGTTGAACCGTTTTTTAAAGTATTGAAGTACGACAAAAGTTCGTTTTCATACAACACAAAAGTATCGGGAACTGCAACAGGAGGATCGTTCATGGGTATTACTGTAATATACACAGTATCTTTTGAACAAGCATTTGAAGGATCGCAGTTGGTATAAACAAAATATACCTTACCATTAAAATCGGGGTTTGGTTCGTAGGTGAGATTGCCCAACACATCGAGCGTAATTATTCCGTTTGCGCCTGCCGTTGCACCATCGTTATCGGCAACATGGTAGCGTAGGGTCGAATGGTCATTATCCACATCGCTATCATTAAGGCCCACGTTTACAGCACTCAAAGTATGATCTTCTAATACAGAATAGTAATCGGGTTGCGTGCGAGGAGCATCGTTAACCGGAGCAATTTGTAAATAAACAGTAGCAGTATCGAGGGCCATAGCGCTTCCATCGAAAGCAGTATAACGGAAGGAATCGACACCATTCCAGTCGGGTTCACCCAAATAAACCAAGTTTTTAATATTGGTACGTGCAATCACAGCACCTGCTATTACAGGTATTCCCTGATAGCTCAATGTTCCATGTTGGGGCAATGTAAGCACGGTCAATTCCTCAAGCCTGTCATCATTATCAGGATCTTCGAAAGGTCTGTTTACTGTAGGATGTTTATCAAAATCGGTAATTAAAAATGTATATTTCACATCTTCAATCCCATTTACGGTAAAATCGTGAACACGAGGTGGGGCATTTAAAAAAGTGAGTATAATCAAAGCCTCGCCCACATCGGTTCCATCAGATACCTGCCAGGTAGCCTGCGTTGTTCCTACAAAACCAGCCGCCCGCTTGAAACCAATATAGGATAACTGGCTAAAACTAATCGGAAAACTATTAATGGATATTTTCTGACCAGCAAGCGTAAAATATCCTTCACTTGCCGGAGGTAGAATAGTTAACCAAAATCTTTGGGGTGTATCGAACAAATCGATATCGCTATAGTTCTCCAAAAAATTGGCTTTTGTAATTTTAATAATGGAATCTTTAGCCAAACCGTCCATTACGATATTTTCGAGTGTTGGAGCTGTGTTGGTGTAAGTAATTTTGACCAGTGCAGGATGAATGGCAAAATTGTATTTATCGTGCGCATTCCAACTAAAGCTTAAGGTACCATTGTATCCTGGAGCAGGAGTATAACGAAAAACGGCTTCGTTATCGTCTATTTCGTTTTTAAGAATCAAAATAGGATACGGTCCTGTGACTTTGGTTCCGTTAAAAGTAAGTGTCCCGGCCGATGGCGTAATGGGTGTAAGAATGGTTAAGCTATCGAACTCGAAAGTACTGCCCAGTTTATGGCTAACATGGTCGATGAACATTTGACGGGTAATAACAATCACCCTGTCCTCTGGAACATTATTAAAAACAATATCGCTCAATGTTGGCGGAGGAGGAATTGGAAGTACAATAACCGTAACCAAGGCCGGAGAATTAGACCATTCAATTCCATCAAAACCGTTCCATTCGAAACTGGTTTCTCCAAACCAATTGGCAGTTGGAATAAATTCGAGCAGATTAATTTGATCGAAGGGAATTGCAGTTCCAATGGTATAAGGCTGACCATTCAACTTGAAGTGTCCCTTATCGGGTGTAGTTTGAATGCGAAACGACACAAAACTTTGACCAGGATCGTCATCATGGAATCTTGTTGAAAATTCCGATTGTTTGAGAAACAATGTTGTATTTTCCACTAAAGTAATGGTGAGCGTATCAACAACAGGAGGGTTGTTCAATACATCGAACTGAACAATGGCCGTATCTTTACAATTTCGATTATTGGTCACCATCAAGCTCACTTTATTGTTTGGTAAAATGGTATTGAATTCGATGTCCGGGTTTTTTTCAGTTGACGAAACAGGCGCCCCACTATCAAAATTCCAATTCCACGATGAAATTGAAGTACCAACATTGACAAGGGTTTCGTCTTTAAATTCAACAGTACTGCCCCGGAATACGGGTTGCGGCTCGTATCCGAAGGCAGCCTGAAGATTATCGATTGCTACTGTGCGTGAGGTAGAATCAATACAAAATTTATCGTCGGTAACGTAATGGGTCACCTTTACTTTTTCACCTTTAAATGTGTCGTTAAATTGATAGTTTGCGTGTTGGGTGTTAAACGTTTCCCCTTCAATAAGCCATTTATAATCAACTATGGTATTGTATCCTGCATTGGCTTTACTATTAAAGTTGATATTATCCCATGCACAAGCCAAGGTATCTCGGTTATTCAATCCAATTTCAAAATTGGCTTTTAAGTTATCGTTGCTATATATTTGAATGCTATTGCTTTTAACAAGGGTGTCGCTACAGCCCAATTCGTTAAAAACGATAAGGGTTGGACTGAACGATCCGCTACTTAGATAAGCAAAAGGAAGAGGCTTCTGAACTATGGATGAATCGTTGCCACTATTACCAAAATACCATTTCCAGCCACTAATGCCATATTCAGGATCGAAGCTTTCACTTTTATCGGTAAACTGAATTGGAACGCCACGGCAAATTGAATTACGATCAACTTCGAAATCGGGTTTTGGTGGCATACTGGTATAAATAGAATAATCTGATCCGTAAGTAATATCACCACAAACCTTATCGGTTAGTATCACTTTAGGAAAGCGAAAGCCCAAGGTATCGTAAACATAAGTTGTTTCGATATAAGTTTTCGATGAAGCCTGAACGGTATCTTGCTTTACAATACCGGTACCAAAATCCCAAGTCACATAATCTACCCTGCTCATATTGTTTACCGAAAACAATACGGGGTTAGGCGCGCAGCCCAGCATTTTATCAAAATCGAGTTCACCATAAGCACCATCTGCAGTTACGGAATGACTGACCTGTCGGGAACAGCCTCCTTTAAACGTAATTGTTAGTTTAACCGAGTAAGTGCGGGGAATATTATAGTAATTGCGGGTCGATTTTTCATCAGAATGGTTACCATCGCCAAAATCCCAATCATATTTAACAACATCGATATCTTTTGCAATGGCCTCAAAATAAGCATAAGTTGGTGCGCAACCGATGTTCGAATTATAGTTAAAATCGGCCGTTGCATTTACCACCCTAATGGTTTTTGTTACAGTTTTAGTACATCCAGTCGAAACCGTAGCAGTAAGCGCAATGGTATATGTTCCAGCAACAGTAAAAATATGTGAAACCGAAGCCATATTATTTGTCGTTAAATCGATGTTCCCATCGTTGTTGAAATCCCATGCAAAACTCTGAATGTCGCCCAACGAAGTGTTTCGAATCACGATTTCGGTATTGTTACAAAACACGGTGTCGGGCAGTTCAAAGTCGGGCGTAAATGGTATAATGTTAAATAAATTGGGTTTTGTTTTTGTAGTTGCACAGCCGTGTTCATCGGTAACTGTTAACGAAACCGTATGGAGCGTATCTTTAGTAATAATATGGGTTGGATTACTTGCAGTACTGCTGGCTCCGTCACCAAAACTCCATAAATATGAATTTTTTAAAGGATCGGCGGTATCGAACACAGGCTTTGTAATTGAACTGTTGAACTGAACCTCAGTATTTTTACAAACTAACGATGGCGAATGAGTAAAATTCACTATTGGACCACTCACTTTAATTAGGTTTTCTTCGGTAAATACGTAATTACAGCCTTCACCTACCACTTCTAAACGAACTGAATATTGTCCGGGCTTATCAAAAACATATAAAATTGGATCGATCGAAGTGGTGATTGAATCGAAAACACCATTGTTATCAAAATCCCACCATAATTCTTGAATATCAAAATTTGAAGATAACCTTTCCGACAATTTCTGAGTAAAAGACACAGAGAGCGGTGCACAACCTTCGGTAACGCTGGCGCTAATAATTCCAGGCGAATTATCAAAAGAATACACGTGCATCATTTCGGAATAACTATGTTCGCATCCGCTTGGATTACTTGCGGTAAGCGTAACCTCAAAATCACCTATGGCACTATATTCATGACTGGGTGAAACTTCGGAGCTGGTGTGTCCATCGCCAAAATCCCAATAAAATTCAGTAGCAGGGTAGGCAGTAATGTTGGTGGTATTGGTAAATGAAGCGCTGTATGACTGATCATCACAAAACGAAGTTTGCGATGGATTAAACGAAGCTTGAGGACCATTTGCTTCAATATTAATTATTTTAAAAGTGTCCGACATACATCCCCATTGACTGGCTAAAACAGCAATATTGTATGTCCCCGGTGTTTCAAAATTATAGCGATAACTGTAAGGACTGTTTCCTGGGTTATTAATAGATTTGGTTTCGGTTGGAAAAAGAAAATCGAGTTGATCAACAACCGAAGAATAATTGACATCGAGCTGGATGCCTTCACTAAAACATTTGTTACCTGATTGAATTAAAATAACAGTATCGATTACAGGCTGTGCTGCCAACCTGATAGGATTGTTAGTCGATGCAAAATAAACACAACCCGTTGATGTTGTAATTTCGACTGTTACTGTATAGCTTCCCGGATCACTGTAAGCATGTGAAACGGATTTACCGGAAGCAGTTCCAGTATCGCCAAAGTTCCACGCATAACTAATAGGCGTATCGTACAGCGAATTAAGATTCGCCTCAAAGCCTATGGTTTTTGTTTCATCAGAATAACATCCAAAGGTTGACCCACTTACCGTAATCGATGCCGAAGGTTTTTGGAGGATAACCCCTTTGGTTATGGTTGATGAACACCCGGTACTGCTTACTGCAACTAATTTAATTTGTTTAGTGCCAGGCGTAAATGTGTATGTAAACGATGCCTTGCTGCTGATAAGTGTTTCGGTCGAGTTTTCAACAAGATACCAGTTAGTTGAAATAATATTTTTATTTAATTCTGTTGAAGAAGTATTATTAAAACTAACCGTAAAGTTTCCATTATTGCAATTGTATGAAGGAGTATAGCTAAAGTCAGCGTTAACACGATCAACATTAATTTCTTTATTCGTTATAATATTACATGCATCGCTAAAGCCAACTTTTAGCGTTACTTGATAAGTTTTTGCCGAATTAAACACATAAGAAAACTGAGATTCGGTATTCTCAACCTGGCCATCTATCCTCCACTCGTAACTAAGTGCTTGGCTCGAAGTATTGGCAACGAATTGAACCTCATCGCCTTCACAATAATTGGCATTAACCGTAAAATTGGCTTGATTATCATTATTAAAAACAATGGTTTCGGTATGTGCGTCAGAAACACAGCCATGTTCAGATTTTGTTTGAAGTGCCACCGCATAACTACCGTAGCCTTTCGAAGTAAAATCGTAGTCAACAGATGGTTCATTTCCGCCAAAACTAACACCATCAACACGCCATGAATAGTTGCTTATTTCGCCATCGTTTAAAGTCGATTGATCGGTAAAAGTAGTTACCGAAGGGCTACAGTTGTCCAATTTACTATACGAAAAAGACGCTTTAGGCTTTTCGTAAACTGCGAATAAATTTTGTTCTGAGGCAGATCCCTTACAACCATTTTCATCGACAACCCTTAATAATACATTGTATTTTCCTCCTTGTAGATTTGTTAATCCTACTGTGGGCGAAGATGAGTATTGGTCGGGATGCTTTCCATAAAAGAACCAGTGATAATAAGCGGGATTTCCCCCTGTAGAACTACCGGCGAACTTAAGTGTAGTTGATACAGGCTCACAACCCGTCACTATATTTTTCTCGATTGTGGGCGAAGGTAAACTATAAATAACTACATTTTGGCTGTAAACTAAATTTGAAGAGCCGCCTCCGTTAATGGTTAAAGTGACGGTGTAAGTTCCCGGTTTTTCATAAATTGTTTCGGGGTTAGACTCTACCGAAGTGTTGCCGTTACCTAAATTCCAACTATATGAACTTGCATTATTTGAACAGTTGATAAATTTCACCAGCCGGTAATTACATCCACGTGAGGTATTCATTGTAAAAGCGGCATAGGGGTCAGTTTTAGAATGAACCGTTATTGAAAAAGAGGTGCTTCTGGTTAACGAGCCATCGGAAACTAAAACATTTACAGTAGAAGCACCTACAGCTATAGGAGTTCCTGAAATAGCTCGATTGACTGGATTATAGACTAAACCTGTTGGCAAACTACTTGTCAGTGTATAGCTTAGTATGTCGTTATTTTCGTCTTTGAAAGCATTTGCAGGAATGGTATAGTTGAACAATTCTCCAACTACAGCATGTTGATTGGGTACTCCCAAATCAGGTAGCGGTGGGAGTGGTGGAATAATTTGAGCATGTAAAAATTCAGGAATAACCAGCAGATTGAGAATTACAATCAGCCACCCGATTCTACACCAGTTTACACTCCCGCACAATTTCATTTAAAATATATTATACAGCTTAACATTATTCCGCAACACATGCCAAGCTGATATTTATCGATTCCAATCAAATTTTATACAAAATTTTCTCTTTGCCTAATATTTTACTAAAATATAAAAATAATAGAACGCAGTATAATATTTTACTAATTAAATGATTAGAAAACTATAGAAACTTTAATGATTTCTATCGTTTTAGATAGAAATGGCTCTTTTGTAGAATAAATGAGCTAGGCTTCAATAAAATAGGCGGATATTTGTGCAATCAAGATAGAAATCTTTATTCACGAATTAAACAAATTAGACCTTAGACTATTTGTCTATTATCTATTTGTCTATTATCTATTTATCTATTGTCTTATCTTTTATCTTAATTCTTTTCGATAGTTTACTGCAATAAAAAAGCCCGACCCTTTTTCAAGGACCGGGCTCTGCTTAAGTTGGCGGCGATCCCGAACACTGCATTTATCGGGAGTTCATTCAGCAAAAGGCTTCATTTCCCCTCCTCTTTCGGTCGCCTTGTTTATTTCAGATAGTTTACTGTAATAAAAAAGCCCGACCCTTTTTCAAGGACCGGGCTCTGCTTAAGTTGGCGGCTACCTACTCTCCCACATTACTGCAGTACCATCGGCGTGGTAGGGCTTAACTTCTCTGTTCGGAATGGGAAGAGGTGGAGCCCCTACGCTAAAACCACCTAAATATTTTAGATTCAGAAATTAGATTTTAGAGATTAGATTTTAGACATATTGTCTATTATCTTTTATCTCAAATCTATTGTCTTTTATCTCAATAAATTTAAACATATTGGAAAAACAGAACACTTGGCAATAAATACGCTTTAAAGACCTGCGAATAAAGCTACGGGCAATTAGTACCGCTCGGCTTTGACATTACTGCCTTTACACCTGCGGCCTATCAACGTGGTAGTCTCCCAC
>DATERL010000118.1:0-34393 GCA_035271585.1 Prolixibacteraceae bacterium | reverse complement strand
CAATAATATCGACTCAAATTTAATCCTTAACAATTAGATTACATATTAGTGATACCGAGTAAACAGGAACCTCAATAATCAAAACAATAAGCTGATTTACAATACTTATTAAAAAATAATATTGACTTTCTGATGAAATTTTAGTATATTCATACTTTAAATTTTCTAAACAATGTTAAGTTTTTAAGAATGAAACAACAAATATTTGCATTAAAAGATGCTTTTCTCTTTTATTTAATTATATTTGTAATGTTGTTTTACCCAAAAACCAAATATTATGTCTGAAATTCAATTTAGCAACAAATTATTAAGCTTAGAAACTAATTTAAAGTATTACGCATTAAGCTTAACATCTGATAACGACAGAGCAAATGACCTTTTGCAAGAAACTTTTCTAAAAGCATTGACTTACAAAGATAAGTTTACTGAGAATACCAACTTCAAAGCTTGGGTTTATACCATTATGAAAAATACTTTCATCAATGATTACCGTAAGGCTTCAAAATCGAGAAATAGTTTAAGTGGATCGAATAGCGAGTTTCACTTGCTGATAGCCAAGGATAAGATTTATCCATCGCCCGAATCATTTTATTCTACAAACGAAATTGAAAAAAGCATTTCGATGCTTGAAGATGAATACCGTATTCCTTTTCAAATGTTTTTAGATGGTTACAAGTACAAAGAAATTGCCGAACGTTTAGATTTACCGCTTGGCACGGTTAAAAGTCGAATTTTCTTTACCCGAAAGAAATTAACATCAACCCTTAAAGAGTTTGTAAGATAATTAATAAGTTTTTTTTTTCATTGAAAGAGGCTGTCGATAGAGTCAAATTTATTTTATCAGTATTGTGTTGAACTTGACTGAAATCTGTTTATAAAAACAGATTGGTAGGCAACAGACAACATATCAGCATAATAATAAAAAAATGATTTTTGGGTCAGCCTCTTTTTTATTCAAATTAGGTGTAGTGATTAAGTCAAGCTATATCAAAATTGAAAGATAAAAAGCATATAAATTCGTTTTTAAAGTCAATTCAATCAACTTGCACAAGCCTTTTTATGGTCGTATTTAAACACATTATCATTCCAATCGTTTTATAAATACTTAAAATTAGAATGGAACGTTTTTAAGTTAAAGTGAAAATTATGTACTTTTATCTTATAATTTAAAAACATGCGTTACAAACTAATATTCATTCTTTTACTAATTGGCTTTTTTGTTCAAAGCAAAGAACCGGTTAATATTGGAATAAAATACGGTACAAACAGCTCCACAATGCAAACCAACTTAGATGTTGTGTTAAACCAAAATATTCAATCAGAAGAAATTAGCCATCATTTAGCCGGTGCTTTTATGCGTTTGAATTTGAGGAGGTTTCATATTCAACCCGAAGTTTATTTCAATACAAAAGGAGGAATAATTAAACAAATTGATAAAAACAAGATATCACTACCAACAGCAACTACTTTTAAATATCAAACTGTTGATGTTCCAGTTTTATTAGGATACAAAATTCTAAATGGCGACAATGCAAATTTAAGGATCAATGCCGGACCGGTGTTTTCTTTCATTACTGCCAACGATTTTAAAAGTGATATTTTAGATTTGAACTCAGAAAAGTTAATCGACCGGTACATTGGTTGGCAAATAGGTGCAGGATTTGATATTTGGTTTATTAGCGTTGATGCCCGTATGGAAAACAGTTCCAACATTCTAACTTCTGATAATTTATACACCGCAAAAAACAGGGTTTATATCCTTTCGGTAGGTATAAAGATTTTCTAGAGGCAATCCTCTTCAAACTTTGTTAACTAATTGTTGTTTCCTTACTTGTTTTTGCGAGTTAATGTAAGCGTGGTGCTTAATCCACTTTAAAACGACTAATTTTGCGCCACTTTAAAAGAAGGAAAAAATGTCAATTAGAAATATTGCAATTATTGCTCACGTCGACCACGGTAAAACCACACTGGTTGACAAGATGTTACTCGCTGGAAAGCTATTTAAAGGTCACGAACGACCTGGCGAATTGATTATGGACAGCAACGACCTGGAACGCGAACGTGGAATTACTATTTTATCAAAAAACGTTTCGGTAATCTATAAGGATATTAAAATTAATGTCATCGATACCCCTGGGCACGCTGACTTTGGTGGCGAGGTTGAAAGGGTTCTTAACATGGCCGATGGTGTTTTATTGTTGGTTGATGCCTTTGAAGGTCCTATGCCCCAAACCCGTTTTGTTTTGCAAAAAGCAATTAACCTTGGTCTAAAACCCATTGTTGTAATTAACAAGGTTGACAAACCCAACTGTAGACCCGAAGAAGTACATGAAATGATTTTTGATTTGATGTTCAATCTGAACGCCACCGAAGACCAGCTCAATTTCCCAACAATATACGGTTCCGCCAAACAGGGCTGGATGTCGACAGCTTGGAACAAGAAAACCGATAACCTTATTGACTTGCTCGATGCCATTATTGAACACATTCCTGAGCCCAATGTTACAAAAGGAAATACACAATTATTAATAACATCAATTGACTTCTCGCCTTATACCGGACGTATTGCCATAGGCCGTCTACAACGCGGCACATTAATAGAGGGGCAACAAGTAAGCCTTTGCCATCGCGATGGCTCAATTGTTCGCACAAGAGTAAAAGAGCTGAACATTTTCACCGGTTTAGGCCGCACTAAGGTTGCTGAAGTTAATGCTGGCGATATTTGCGCATTAATTGGGATCGACAGCTTTGATATCGGAGACACTATTGCCGATATCGCTAACCCCGAACCCCTGCCCCCAATTGCGATCGACGAACCAACCATGAGCATGTTGTTTACCATTAACAACTCACCTTTTTATGGAAAAGACGGTAAATATGTTACTTCACGCCATATTTACGATCGCCTTAAGAAAGAGTTAGAACGTAATCTCGCTTTGCACATTGAAGACACACCTAACTCCGACTCCTGGAACGTTTTTGGACGTGGCGTACTTCACCTTTCAATTTTAATTGAAACCATGCGCCGCGAAGGTTTTGAACTACAGGTTGGCCAACCACAAGTTATCATTAAAGAAATTGATGGCGTAAAACACGAACCCATTGAAGAATTAACCGTCGATGTTTTGGACACATACGCTGGAAAAGTTATTGAACTGGTTTCATGCCGTAAAGGAGAATTACTCAGTATGGAGCGAAAAGGCGACCGTACAGTAGTCGATTTTCATATTCCATCGCGAGGGATTATTGGTTTGCGTAACAACGTGTTAACAGCAACTGCTGGTGAAGCCATCATGGCACACCGTTTTATCGAGTTTCAACCTTACAAAGGGAATATCGATAGACGGAACAACGGTTCATTGGTATGCCTCGAAACTGGAACAGCCATTGCTTATGCACTCGATAAATTGCAGGACCGCGGTGAGTTTTTTGTGAAACCAGGCGACGAAGTGTACGAAGGTCAGGTTGTTGGCGAAAATTCACGTGATGAAGACATCACCCTCAATATTACTAGAACCAAGAAGTTGACCAATATGCGGGCTTCGGGAACCGACGATAAAGCCAAACTTCCACCACCAATAGTTTTCAGCCTCGAAGAAGCATTAGAATACATACAAGGTGATGAATACGTTGAAATTACACCTAAATCGATTCGACTCAGAAAAATATTATTAAAAGAATTCGAACGTAAACGAAGCAATAAGTAAATCAAATTCCTATTATAAAAAAAGCCATTTCTGTAACTCAATTCAGAAGTGGCTTTTTTCATGTTACTAAACACCAAACATAAATTCAAGAAAATTGACGGACAAATTGTGATTTACGAAGAACCAACGCCAAAACGCTCTTTAAAATTGAACATCAGCATTCACAAGTATATTTTTGACCAGCAAAGCGTCCAACAGCTAATCAATGTAAGTATTTTCAATACCGAAACCTATACGGGAAACCTATCGAACAATTTTGGTTTTTACAGCATCAACTTACTAGCCAGAACTGTTGATTTAACCGCTTTGCTTATGGCATTTAACGCCCGATCAACATCGCTATGACTTGTGTTTCTTCCGGTCGAAATACGTAATGTTGAAGTCGCAACTTGTTGGTCAACATTCATGGCCTTCAGCACGGGCGAAATATTCACCGAACCAGCATGGCAAGCCGAACCAGTAGAAACAAGCACCTCGTTGTTTATCTGCGCTGCCAGTTGGTGGGCGTCAACACCCAGAATAGCCACACTCAGTGTATTGGGTAGGCAATTCGAAAGGTCAACATTTTGTATTAGCCTTTGGCCAAACTCCTTTTTTAAACCACTAAACAAACGATCTCGTGATGAACACATATTGCCTACATTTGCTTCAAAATTACAGCGTGCAATTTGGCAGGCTTTACCCAAAGCAACAAGGTAAGGCACATTTTCGGTGCCAGGCCTAAAACCGTTTTCCTGCCCTGCGCCATAAATAAGGTTTTCGATTTGAATGCCCCGCCTAATGTACAATGCCCCCACTCCCTTTGGTGCATAAAGCTTATGCCCTGCAATGGTCAATAAATCAATACCCAACGCATTTACATTGGTTTCGATTTTCCCAACCGACTGGGCTGCATCGGTATGAAAAGCGATATGATATTTTCGGGCAATTTCCGAAATCGCTGAAATAGGCTGAATAGTTCCTACCTCGTTATTGGCGTGCATAATGGTAATTAACACGGTATCGGGGCGAATGGCCTCTTGTACTTCAAGCGGGTTCACTTTTCCATTTTTGTCAACAGACACTTTTGTTGTTTCAAAACCAAACTTTTCGAGATAGTTGCACACCTCAAGTACTGCCGGATGCTCAACCACTGAAGTTACAATGTGCTTTCCTTTATGGCTATTAGCAAAAGCAATACCCCTTATGGCATGATTGTTCGATTCAGTTCCTCCGCTGGTAAATACAATTTCATCGAAATGCGCACCAATCAATTCGGCAACCTGTTGCCTGGCTACTTCTATGGCTTCTTTATTGCTACGGCCAATTTCATACGAACTGGATGGGTTTCCAAACCTCTCGGACAAAAAAGGCAACATTTCGGCCAACACTTCTTTATCGACAGGCGTTGTTGCATTATAATCGAGGTAAACTGGCTTGCTCATGATGTGATGCTTGTATTTATTAACAACATAAAATCAAGGCAAAAATATAAAAACTAAAGCAATTTAGTTTGTTTAGTTTGACGAGGTGCTTTTACTACTAAAATGCGGGCTTGTGCTTGTGAGCTATTAGCCAGACTATGAACAATTCCTTTTGGACTTTCAACCAAACTATCAGCAGGAACGGTAATGGTCTCGTCACCTACACGCACATCGGGTGTGCCTTCGAGAATGTAAAAAAACACATCGACCGGGGTAATATGCGGTTTCAATGCCTCACCGGGCTGAAGGGTAATGTGCATCACCTGTGCATTTTCCTCGTCGTATAATTTACGCACCTCCACCTTGTGGGGCGTATCAACAATTGCTTGTTCTTTAACTCTTCTTATTTCCATAGGGCTGCAAATATAAACAAGAATTGCTAATTTCAGATGTTTTCATCTTATTTAAATAATAAACACAGAATAAACCCTTTCAATCAATTCAAATAATATGATATTGGGTTAATGCAGCTGGCAATATAATTTATGGATCGGGCAAATCAAACAAGTATAGCCTATTCAGTTTTTAGAGCAAGGCATTAGGGTTAAAAGGCCTTATTCGATTGATATTTTTATAGTAAATACCTTACCGATTTGGTTTCCCTTTGTTCCCTGCTCGCTAAGTGTAAATACTGTACACTGAAATAAATGGCGTCTTTTGAGCTCGACTGTTTATTTTCATTAAAAATTGTGAATATGGCTTAACTCATAAGTTATTATCATAAAATAACGCCGTATTTCCCTTGTAAAAATATGGCATTAAATTATTCATGTTACTTAACTTAAAAAACAGATAAACCGATAACGAATTCACCAATTAAATATCATTACATTTTTAGTTTTTATAGCTACATTTGTATGCATTGAGTGTTTTATCTTAAAATTATAACACAACTCATCCATTAACGTTTTTTATTTATGGTCAAACAATTTTTATTTTTAATTGGATTCCTCTTCTCTTTCACCACCCTTTATAGTCAAATCAAAATTAACGAAGTGCTTTCGACAAACAGAATCGGAATTACCGACGAAGATAACAATCACGTTGATTGGTTTGAACTTTACAATAATTCAAACTCAACAATAAACCTTGAAGGATACAGCATATCCGACAAAAATGAGGTCTCACAAAGCTGGGTTTTTCCAGCCTACGAAATGCGTCCACATTCGTATTTATTGGTATTTGCATCGGGAAAAGACCGAAAGAACATTTCGCTTAAATATCAAACAATAATCGACCTTGGCGACCAATGGAGCTACGCTATTCCTCCAAGCAATACAATAGGCAACCAATGGCGCAAAAAAGGGTACAACGATAGTTCGTGGAAAAAAGGACCCAGTGGTTTTGGATATGGCGATGGCGACGACAATACCATAATTCAACCCTTAACATCAATCTATATCCGTAAAACATTCAATGTCGAAAACCGCTCTAATGTCAAAAGCATTATTTTCCACGTTGATTACGACGATGCTTTTATTGCCTTTATCAATGGCCATGTGATAGCCATGGAAAACATCAATTTGCCCGAAAAAAACAATTTCGAAAATGTACAGGTAACCAACGGCAACGAGGCCAAAATATATCAAGGTGACTACCCTGTTAAATATGAAATTTTGCCCGAAATAGTTTCGCTTTTAGAGGGCGAAAATGTAATTGCCATACAAGGCTATAACCTGAATGCTGCGTCAACCGATTTTTCGTTGATCCCCTTCCTTACCATAGGCAACAGTGACTACACCTACAACAAATTAAGCCAATACATTAAACCTATAGGCGAAGCAGGTTTACATACCAATTTCAGCATTAATAAAGAAGGAGAATCGCTCTATCTTTTTAATAATAGAAAAGAATTAATCGACTCCATTAATGTAGTTCCCTTAACCGACGATGTTTCGTACGGTAGGTTTCCCGATGGCTCGAACACCTTAAAATATTTCAAAACACCTACACCAGGCAAAACCAATACCAAACCCTCGAACGAAAACCGGATCGATTCAATTTTCTTTTCAGTTGCTTCGGGGTTTTACAAGCAAACTGTGCATCTTAACCTAAGCACGCAGCAAAGCGATGTTTACATTCGATACACAACAGATGGCTCGGAGCCAACCATTAATAGTAAGGCATACAGCAGCTCAATAACTATTAACAAAACAAGTACCTTAAGAGCAGCTACATTCCTGAATGAAGAAATAAACAGCGAGGTTTTCACCAGCTCCTACATTCTATATGCCAGTCACAATTTACCTGTGATTTCCATTTCGTCGAACCCCAAAAACTTTTTCGATTACTACGAAGGCATTTTGGTTGAAGGTCCCAATGCTGAGTATAACGACCCCAGATATGGCGCAAACTACTGGATGAACTGGGAAAAACCCATCAATTTAGAATATTTCGATTGGGATGGAAAGCAGCAAATAAATCAAAAAGCTGGTATTAGAATATTTGGCGGGTGGTCGCGCATGAATCCCCAAAAATCGATGGCCGTTTTTGCCCGTAACATCTATGGCAACAACCGCTTCGAATACCCATTTTTTCAGGATCGTGAAACGGATGAGTACAAATCGTTTTTATTACGAAACTCAGGAAACGATTGGTCTTACACAATGCTACGCGACGGATATGTTTCCGAAGTAATTAAAACACTCGATATTGACCGAATGGCTTTTCAACCTACCGTGGTTTATTTAAATGGCGAATATTGGGGTATTTTGAACATGCGCGAAAAACCCAACGAGCATTACATGGCCAACAACCATGGCGTTGATCCCAACGAGGTTAACCGGATTGAAGGAAATAGTTGGTTAATTCAAGGAACAGCTAACCGGTACAAACAACTTATCAGTTTTATTGAAAATAAAGAGCTTAAAAAAGAAGCCGATTACCAATGGGCCTCGAACGAAATTGATGTTTCGTGTTTTATTGATTACGAATTGACCGAAATTTATATAAATAACCGCGATTGGCCTGGGAATAACATCAAATTCTGGAATACAAACGATGTCAATAGCAAATGGCGCTGGATAATTTACGACACCGATTTTGGTTTGGGAATTTATAATACCGACGATTATACCCAGAATGGAATTAAATTTGCCACCGAAGCTTACAATAACGACTGGCCAAACCCTCAATGGTCAACCTTGTTGTTGCGCCGCATGTTATCTAACCAAGAATTTAAAGTGCAATTTATTAACCGCATGGCCGATCTGATGAACACTGTTTTCGATCCAACATTTATGAACTCAAAGCTCGATTCGCTTTCAAGTGTAATCGATTCGGAAATTGGCGATCACCAAACCAAATGGAGACGCAATTACGAACAGTGGGAACAAAATGTAAACAAAATACCCTACTTTATCAAAAATAGGCCACGGTATGTGCGTGAACATTTCAGGCAATACTTCAAATTATCAAACAACTACAATGTTCACCTAAGGGTATCGAATCAAAACCATGGTCAAATAAAAATAAGCACCATTACCCCAAAAAACTATCCTTTTATTGGCAGCTACTTTTCCGATGTACCGATACATATTATTGCACTACCAAAACCAGGCTATAAGTTTGTAAAATGGGAACAAGACAATAATTCGACAAATAACGAACTCATTTTAACCCTCACCGGAACCACTAAATTGCACGCCGTTTTTGAACCCGACTATTCTACCGAAAAAAGCGTTAAGATTAACGAAATAAATTGTTTTTCGGACAAAGATTTAAACACAGGCGATTGGATTGAATTGCACAACACAGGCAATAACACCGTAAGCCTAGCTGGTTGGAAACTATACGACAGCAACAAAGCAAGTGCCTTTATTTTTGGCTCCGATGCTTGTATTTATCCCAACGACTATTTAGTTGTATATGGAAATAAGTATCAATTTAAATCGATACATCCCAAATTAACCAATGCCATTGGCCAATTCAAATTTGGCTTAAACAACAATGGTGAAGTTATAGTTCTCGAAGACTACGAGGAAAATATTATCGACTATGTAAGCTACAAAGCTACTTTACCCTGGCCTATTCAACCGCTCACATCGGCGGCGACCCTTGAATTGATTGATCCCAAAACCGATGGAAACAAAGGCGAAAACTGGCAAACTGGCCCCAACGGAGGTACTCCGGGACGAGCCAACAGCAGTATAACATCAGCATCAAAACTGCCAATATTAACACATCAGGCAAGCTGCTTCCCTACCCGCTTCTCCGATTTCACCACCTTGCGCTTTTACAGTGAAGGAAACGATGAGTTTTCGATTTCGATTTTCGACCTACAAGGAAGATTGAAAAAAACAGTAAGTGGTAATATTAATGAACAGGGAACCCATTATATCGATATTTTCATAGAGCAAAACCATTATCAAAGCGGTATTTACTTTATAAAATTACAAACCAAATTTGGAGTTGAAACCCTTAAAGTGATAAAAAATTAAAACCATGAACAACGAACAAATATGCAATGCAGTTAAAAATATTGTACTCGAAACTGCTAAAATGATTCGCCGCGAGCGTGAAAACTTTTCATTTCAAAAAAATGTTGAAATAAAAGGACATAGCAACTTTGTAACGCACATCGATAAATTATCGGAACAAGCATTGGTTGAACGCTTATCGCAACTGATACCAGAGTCGGGTTTTATTGCAGAAGAAGGGACCAGCACCAAAAAAGGTGAAATTTACAACTGGGTTATCGACCCCATCGACGGCACCACCAACTTTATTCATGGGCTTTCGCCCCATGCCATTAGCATTGCCCTAATGCAAAACAACAAAACAATTATCGGAGTGGTGTACGAAATAGTACACGATGAAATGTTTTATACTTGGGAAGGTGGAAAAGCTTATCTAAACGGTAACGAAATAAAAGTGAGCGAATATTCCGAACACCAACAAGCCCTTATCGCCACAGGATTTCCTTATTCCGACATGGTAAAAATAGATGCCTATATCGCTTCAATGCGCGAAATAATGGAAAAAACCAGTGGCATACGCCGTTTGGGCTCAGCAGCCATTGATTTATGCTACGTTGCCTGCGGTCGTTTCGAAGCCTTTTGGGAATACGGACTCCATTCATGGGATGTTGCTGCCGGTGCTTTTATAGTGCAACAAGCTGGCGGTAAGGTGTGCGATTTCAATAACGAGGACAAATACCTACTTAGTGGGGAGATAATTGCAACTAATGCCAATTATTTCAACATTTTTTACGAAATTGTCCATCAACATTTAGGTAAATAAGCTATGGAAAATAAAAAAGTAACAATACTGAAAGAGTTGATTTCAGCTGTCGATGAAAAAAACTTTGATCTAGCAGCTTGGAAAACCAAAACATCGTTGGTTTTGAAAAACATTTTTGGCGACGAGAATGAAAAATCGAAGAGAATTGACGACTTGAACTACAACTTCTCAAGTTGGACCTTACGCGACCATTCGGGGGGAAAACAACATGACCCAGTTAAAATACAGGCGAAGGAAATTATTGAAGCGGCCTTGATTGAATTGGAACTCGAAGAAGACACAAACCCGACACTTTCATTTTTTCAAGATTTTTTGCCCGGAATAAAATACAATCAACTGCTCGAAGTTATTGCACAAAACGATCAAAACGCTTTAAGTAGTTTTTTGGCCGATACCGACCAAAACATCAAAGACCAAATTCTTTTAAAGTTAATCCGAAACCAATAGCATGAAAAAAAGCGCCGGCTACTATTTTTTAAGATTACTCACTTGGCCAATGCAATTATTCCCTCTTGAATTTCATTACGGCTTATCCGATTTTTTATTTTTCATTGTGTATCACCTTACTGGCTATCGGAAACAAGTAGTGCATCAAAACTTATGTAATGCTTTTCCGGACAAAGAAGAAGAGGAAATTATTAAAATTGAAAAAGATTTTTTCAGGGGTTTTTGCGATATGTTTATCGAAACCCTCTATTTTACACACATCAACATCAAAAAAGAATCGAAACGGCTAAAAATCGAAAACATTGAATGTTTAACCCAACAAGTTGATCAACATAAAAATGCAATCGTTGTAGCAGGGCATTTTGGAAATTGGGAATTCATGCAATTATTTGCCGAAAAATTGGGAACCGACGTTTATTTCATTTATAAAAAGCTCAACAACAAAGTTTTCGATAGTTTTTATCGCGATTTAAGATCGAGGGCAGCTCAACCGCTCGAAATGAAAGAAACTCCACGTGTTCTACTTTCGAAAAGCAATCATCCTTTTGTCTCGTATTTCATCAGCGATCAACGTCCCATACCCGAAGAAATTAAGCATTGGGTTCACTTTATGAACCAGGAAACTCCGGTAATGTTAGGCACCGAAAAAATTGCAACAAAAACCAATGCGGCTGTAATCTATCTCGAAGTTAAACGAATTAAAAGAGGCTACCACCAGGCTACTTTCACATTAATGACCGAAAATGCTTCAGCTTTACCACAATATGCTATTACCAAGCAATTTTTCAATATGCTCGAGCAGTCAATCAACAACTCCCCCGATCAGTATTTTTGGACTCATAAACGATGGAAATATAAACGAGACGATTTTAAAGGACGAGACACATTATCATAACGAACGCAACTGCTTAATAAACAACATTATTCCTTTTAAAACGATGCGATTGAACTAAATGATAATGAACGGTGCATTTAAGCACGCAATAAATTTTTCAGATACTCAGCAGCATACTCTTCCGAAATGTAGTTCTCGTTCGAAAGACAAACCCGACTTGAAAAATCGATGGCTATTTTAATTACTTTTTCCCAATCAGACGCAGTAAGCTGTGCTAAGCTGGCATAATTCCCAAAGTAGGTTTTAAATCCAAATATCAACCCGGCAGAAAAATTATCACCTGCCCCAATGGTGCTCACTGGCACAATAGATTGAACAGAAAAAGATTGAAACAGATTTTTGGTACAAAGCTGAATGTCACCATCGCCCGAAGTAACAATCAGAACCTCAACACCCAACTTGCTTGTTTTGTCAAAAATCACTCGAGCATCGGAAGTATTATACAGTTGAATAAAATCTTCGGTCGAACCTTTTACCAACTTCGAGAAATGAAGATTTTCATTTACCTTTTTAATTATTCCCGGCATTTTAAGAGGATCACTTTCCCTAATATTGGGGTCGTAAATGGTAAGCACATTTTTATCGTAAGCTTCTTTCAAAAACAACAATAAATTGTCACGTCCTTCTTCTTTTATCGCGTTAGTTGATCCAAACAACACCATGTCGCCCACGGCAGGTTCAGGATACTTTACCGAAGGTGATTTATCAGCTTTGTAGAAATCGTATTTAGCATTATTATTATTGTCGAGAAAAGCGAGAGCCAGCCTGGAAGTCCCCTCGTAGCGGGTAATAAAATCGCAAATAATGTTATTTTTTTGAATAAAATTGAATGATAACTCTCCCACCTGATCGTTTCCCATTTGCGACACAAACGCAAGCGATAACCCCAGTCGCCCAAGTGTAATTGAAGTATTCAATGCGCTGCCGCCAACAACGGCAAAAATTGGATCACCATTTCGAAAAACAATATCGTAGTTGGTTTCTCCTATCGTATAAATCATACTTATTTGCGATTATATTGATCATTCAACATTTTTAAAAAATTTAACTGGGGCAACATTAACTGTCGTGGCAAATAACGCCAACGCCAATTTCCAGTTGCAGTTCCGGGCGTATTCATCCGACCTTCGCTTCCCATTTCCATTAAATCTTGCAGTGGCACAATAGCCAATTTAGCAACCGAAGCCCAAGCCATTTCAATTAAACGAGCAGAAATACAACCACGGCTTGCTTTCACATAAGTGCGCACCATTTTTCTTTCGTCGGCTGAATTATTACCCCACCATCCTTTTAAGGTATCATTATCGTGAGTGCCAGTATAAACGACACAATTAGTGCTCAAGTTATGCGGTAAGTGCTCATTTTGCGCGTCAGATGCAAAGGCAAACTGAAGCACTTTCATGCCAGGCAAATCAAATTGTATGCGCAAAGCATCAACTTCGGGCGTAATTAAGCCCAAATCTTCGGCTATAATGGGGAGTTTTCCCATGCGTTGGTATAAAATATCGAGCATGGCAGCACCATGAGCGGGCATCCATTTTCCTTCTTTAGCAGTAACAGCATTGGCAGGTATGGCCCAAAACGATTCCAAACCCCTGAAGTGGTCTATTCGAACCAAATTGAAAAGGTGAAAATTGAAGTACAAACGGGCGTGCCACCACTGATATTGAGTTTCGGCCAATTTTTCCCAATCAAATACAGGGTTTCCCCACAATTGGCCATCTTCACTAAAATAATCGGGCGGAACTCCACCAACCCATAAAGGGTTACCAGCCTTATCCAACATAAAGAATTCCTGATTAGCCCACACATCGGAACTATCGAGTGCGACGTACAAGGGCAAATCGCCAAATATTTGAACTCCATTTTGGTTGGCATAATTCTTTAAACTGAACCATTGTTTAAAAAAAAGAAATTGACAAAACTTTTCGTAAACAATTACATTAGCCAACATCAGGGTATATTGTTCAAGCGCTGCCGGTTCACGTTTTGCAATATCGCTTGGCCATTGATTCCAGCTCTGTCCATCGAACCTTTTTTTGCAAGCAATATACAAGGCATAATCGTTCAACCACCAATCGTGTTCATTTTTGAAATGGTTGAATTCATTTTGCAAGGCTTCATTTTTATTATTTTCAAAATTCTGAAAAGCAATTTGAAGAATTGAAGCTTTCCAAAGGCTTACTTTATCAAAATCCACTTGTAAACCTTCAAACGCAGGTCGATTCAATAAATCGGATGTCGAAAGCAAACCCCAAGTGGCCAAAACTTCGGGTGATATATATAAAGTATCGCCAGCATAAGCCGAGTAGGCCTGATAGGGAGAATTGCCAGGTCCATTAGGGTTAAGCGGCAATATTTGCCAAACCGATGATCCACAAGCTATCAACTGGTCGACAAATTTATAGGCATTTTTCCCAAAATCACCAATTCCATATTTCGACGGTAACGACGATACCGATAATAGAATACCACTTTTTCGTGTATTGTTCATTGCATTTGATTTGATAATATCTGCTCAAAAATAATGTTATTGAATAATAAAAACTGATGACTTCCATTTTATATTGAAAAAATGGTGTAAGTGTAAAACTTCATTAAAAATTAATATTTAGATAACATAAATTAATGTTTCACAACATATATTTGCAAAATATTATTTAACGAAGAAACAAATTGTTCGATTTAATAAATAGATTTCATAGTTAGGTTAGGTTTAGTTAGGTTAGTTAGTTTAAAGGGATAGGTTTTGAATCTATCCTTTTTTCTTTTTTTCAATTTTCCTCAATTAGTTACAAAAGTTTTTTTTCTCATTGACTTATACCCTACTTTTACAAAAAAAATCAATAATGTCAATAAAAACATGGATCAATAACGTAATTAAGCCCGAGGAGCATTTCAAATACCTCGAACACGGGCACGACTTCATTAACGATGAAAAAATCACATCGACACTCAAAAACAACCGAACATCAACACCCAGCGAAATACGAGCTATTATTGAAAAAGCCAAAAGCATACAAGCCTTGACGCTATGCGAAACAGCAAAACTGCTATTTGTTACCGACCCAGATCTTTGGGACGAAATTGACCAAGCTGCACTCGAAATAAAACGTAAGGTTTACGATAACCGCATTGTATTTTTTGCACCACTTTACTGTGCCAATTTATGTGTTAATAACTGTGCCTATTGCGGTTTCCGCTCCGAAAACAAGGATGAAAAAAGAAGAATATTAAGCACCGACGAAATAATTAAAGAAACTGAATTTGTGCTCGATAACGGGCACAAACGTTTAATAATGGTTTATGGCGAACATCCCCAAAGCGATGCCAATTACATGGTTGAAACCATAAAAGCCGTTTATTCGGTTGAACGCAAAGCGCCTAAAAGCGGCCGTGCCACTTCTATCCGAAGGGTGAACATTAACGCGGCTCCCATGAACATTGCCGATTTGAAAAAGATAAAAGAAGCAGGCATTGGCACTTATCAGGTATTTCAGGAAACTTACCACAAAAAAACTTACCAGCAAGTACATCCAGCAAACACCATTAAAGGCGACTACCAATGGCGGCTTTATGCCTTACACCGTGCCCAAGAAGCGGGTATCGACGATGTGGCCATTGGTGCACTTTTTGGTCTTTACGATTGGCGCTACGAAGTTTTGGGTTTAGTTACCCATGCTGCCGAACTGGAAAAACAATTTGGAATTGGGCCACACACCGTTTCGGTGCCCCGCATTACACCAGCAACAGGTTCGCTATTGAGTACAAAATCGGAATACCTTGTTAACGACGACGATTTTAAGAAGCTGGTTGCCGTGTTGAGACTCGCACTACCCTACCCGGGCTTAATAATTACCGCCCGCGAGCAACCCGAAATTAAACGCGAAATAATAAAACTAGGCTGCACACAAACCGACGCCTCAACAAAAATTGGCATTGGCGCTTATCAGGAATGCAAAGCAAGCGAAGAACTTAAATCGGAACAATTTACCATTGGCGATTCACGCAGCCTCGACGACATTGTTCGCGAGGTAGCCGAAATGGGAATGATTTCGTCGTTTTGTACTGCGGGCTACCGTTGTGGACGTACCGGCGAAAAAATTATGGGAATGCTGAAACATTGCGTTGAAGGTAAATTTTGCAAATTAAATGCCGTGCTCACTTATCGCGAGTACCTCGACGATTACGCTTCGGCCGAGACCAAAGCAATTGGCGAAAAACTAATCGAAAAAGAAATTGGCGAAATTAGGAATCAAGATTTTTTCATGAAAAACGATGGTAAAATATTTAACGAATTCATGAAAAATTACGAGCAGATAAAAAGCGGCAAAAGAGATATTTACATTTAAAAAAACAATAAATAATGAGCAACGATTGGAAAGACCGTTTGGGCGTAGTATTCTCGACCAGCTCCGATTTCGACTATCAACACAACGATGAGGCCGAGACAGAAACCCTCCCAGCAAGGCAACAAAACCTGAGGGTTCAGCTCGACTCGAAGCAACGCAAGGGCAAAAAAGTAACACTGGTTACCGGTTTTGTTGGCAGCGAAAACGATTTAAAAGAACTTGGAAAGCTACTGAAAACTAAATGTGGTGTTGGTGGAACGGCTAAGGACGGTGAGATAATTGTTCAAGGCGATTTTAGAGATAAAGTAATGGACATTTTAATTAAAGAAGGCTACAAGGCGAAACGTTCGGGCGGATAGATTTGGGTTGATAAAAGAGTAAACTTTCAAGCCAAGAGCATCGCCCTTAGCTGATGCTAAAAGGCCGTTGACTTTAAATAAATCAACTTACGACCGACCATCAAAGCTAAACACTAACTATCAATACATTACATTAACACTTCATACAAACGGAAAAAGTTTCAATTACTTATATTTGCTTACAATGTCCATTTGAGTCCTACGGTAGGGAAAACTTTAAAACCGGCCATGCCTGCAAAATTGTAACTCAGCTCAACTTCACCACCAACCGAAAACGACTTGTTCAGATTATACCACAACTGTGGCTCCGACAAAAATATGAAGTCGGCATTCTGGAAATTGGCAACAAAACCATCGTTTAAAACGGTATATTTTTCAGTCCATATATCGGCAAAACCTGTAAACGAGAGTTTTCCGTTGAGCAAGTGTAGATACCAAGTGCCAGTTAGTTGCCCATTATGAGGTGAAGCATTGCCCTGAATCAGTTTGTACATGGCCGAAACCGAGAAGCCCTTCGAAAAATCGGACGAATTTTGGCTGTAAGTACCCCCTAACATGTAAGCATTATTAAACTGCATTGCGGTATTCAAGCCGCCGTTATACTCAAGATGCACCGAAAGTGGGCCATCCCAACTTTTCAATTCGCGAGCAATTTCACCATAAGCTTCGATAACGCCTTTCGACGAGTAGTTGAAGTCGATAAAAAAGAAAGTACTTCCATAAGTATCGGGTTTAAATTGCTCAACCGTAGTGGTTAGATAATTGCGTTCTGACAAAAAGTCGTAATGGAATTGCACATTTTGTGATTTTGCCACAAAAATTGCTGCAACAAAGGCTAAAATTAAGGTGAATTTTTTATTCATTGCTTTTGGTTTAATTTCAATACCAAAGATACATAAATCCACGATTTTAAATTTCGTTGAACATTTTTTATCACTAGTACCCAAAAAAAGTCAATATCAAAATCCGACCTTAATTTAATGTTGCATTTTTGCACTTTCAAATTACCAAAAAGCAACATCATCATTTCATAGCTACCTTTGCACCTCAAATACAATTAATATGTGGGCACTTATTGGTATTGTTGCAGCAGTTTTTTTAGGGATTTACGATATTTTCAAAAAAACATCGCTCAATAATAATGCAGTTATTCCAGTACTATTCATTTCGATAGCCACCAGTTCAATACTATTTTACATTCCATTAATTGCCGGATCGAGGTTGTTTCCCGAAGCATTAAACAGTCTAAGTCTCTATGTACCTGCAATATCAGCACGCGAACACCTGCTCATTTTTCTAAAATCGGTCATTGTGCTTTCAAGTTGGATATTGGCTTTTTTTGCCGTAAAAAACTTACCGCTATCGATAGTTTCACCCATAAGAGCCACTGCTCCACTTTGGACATTACTGGGTGCGCTCATCATTTTTTCTGAAAAACTAAACACTTTACAATGGTTCGGTTTAATCATCACGCTCCTATTTTTCTATTTATTTAGCACCACCGGAAAGCTCGAGGGCATCAACTTTAGAAAAAACAAATGGGTTTTACTGATTTTGCTCGCAACATTACTAGGTTCAACAAGTAGTTTGTACGATAAATACATCGTAAAAGCCATTGACCGTTTATCTGTTCAAACCTGGAGTGGTATTTATCAGTTACTATTGATGATACCCATTTTGGTATTGTTATGGTATCCGCGCCGAAAAAGAACCACCCCATTCAAATGGCGGTGGAGCATTCCACTTATTGGTGTTTTTCTTTTCATTACCGATTTCCTTTATTTTTATGCACTCAGTTTTCCTGACGTATTGATTTCTGTGTTGTCGGGTATTCGGCGCAGCGGTGTAATTGTGCCTTTTATTTTTGCCGCCCTATTTTTAAAAGAAAAAAACATTAAAAGAAAAGGATTTTATCTATTGGGCATTCTAACTGGGGTTATATTAATGGTTACCGGGAGCTATTAAAACGAGCTATTTCCAACAAGACTTCAATTTTGTGAATAAGTAAAAACCCAACAATGGTATAATTTGGGTACAAACTCTTATTTTTGAAAGTTGTGAATGATTCCTTGATATATGTCGATTTGATTTTGCCGATTCCGCTGCAACAATCATTTACCTATCATCTACCCAAACACTTTGAAGACAAGGTAAAGGTAGGATGCCGGGTTATTGTGCAATTTGGGAACCGCAAACTTTACACAGCACTGGTAAAAAATATTCATCAAAACAAACCCGAATACGAAACAAAACCAGTTGAATTGCTGCTTGACGAGATTCCAGTAATTAATGAAAAAATGTTTCCCCTTTGGGAATGGATTGCCGCTTATTACATGAGCAGCGAAGGCGAAGTAATGAAAGCTGCCCTGCCCGCTGGGCTTAAACTCGAGAGCCAAACCAACATTTCGTACAATCCCGAATGGGATGAAAGTGAATCGCTAACCCCAACCGAAGAAACCGTTCTTCTGTTTATTCAAAACGAAAACAAAGCCACCATACAACAAATCAACACCTTAACAAAAAGAGCAAATGCCTACCCAGTCATCAAATCGTTACTCGATAAGGGTGCTGTTATTGTTGAAGAGAAAATTACCGAACGCTACCGGCCTAAAACCGTTTCGCACGTAAAAGTGAACATGGCCTTGCACGAGCCTCAAAAAATGGAAGCTGCTTTTGAAAAACTAAAAAAGGCAAGCAAACAAATTGAGTTGATGATGTTACTACTCAACGAACTGAGTTTTTATTCAGCAAAACCACTTGAATCGTTTGCTAAAAAAGAATTGCTGGCCAAAAGCAATTGCACCGAAAGTGTATTAAAACAATTAGAGAAAAAAGGTTATATAGAATTTATCGATATTGAAATAGACCGTTTAGAAGAAACCACTGAATCAAAAAAAACAAGCACACTAAATAATCACCAACTAAAAGCGCTCAACGATATTCACCTCAATTTTAAGGATAAAGATGTTACTTTGCTACACGGCGTAACGGCAAGTGGCAAAACTGAAATCTACATACAAATGATTAAGGAGCAGCTTAAAGCTGGAAAGCAAGTACTTTACCTGCTCCCCGAAATAGCCCTCACCTCACAAATTATTACACGGCTTACCGATGTTTTTGGAAGCAAAGCAGGAGTTTACCACTCGAAATTCAGCGATGCCGAAAGGGTTGAAATATGGAATAAGGTAATGGACTTTGAACAGGGAACAAACAATAAATACCAATTGGTGCTGGGCGCCCGTTCATCGTTGTTTCTACCCTTTAGCAAGCTGGGACTGATAATTATTGACGAAGAGCACGAAACCAGCTACAAGCAATTTGATCCATCGCCACGCTATAACGCTCGCGACACGGCAGTTGTACTGGCTTCGATGCACAAAGCAAAAGTTCTGATGGGTACTGCTACTCCATCGTTCGAAAGCTATTTTAATGCCCTCACAAAAAAATATGGTTACGTAAAACTGAGCCACCGTCATCGTGATGTTTCAATGCCCGAAATTGTGGTTGCCGATTTAACCGATGCGCACAAACGCAAATTGATGAAATCGCATTTCACACCATTACTTTACGATAATATTCAAAGTGCACTTGAAGCCAATGAGCAGGTTATTTTGTTTCAAAACCGACGGGGTTTTTCACCTTTTATTCAATGCCGAGCTTGTGGATTTATTCCCAAATGCAAACATTGCGATGTGAGTTTAACTTACCACAAATATTTTAATAACCTACAATGCCATTATTGCGGGTTTAGCACAGCCTTGCCCAAGCAGTGCTTACAATGCGGCTCAACCGATATTCAAACCAAAGGCTTTGGTACCGAAAAAGTTGAAGACGAAATAAAAATACTATTTCCCGATGTTAAAGTGGGGCGCCTCGACTTTGATGCCTCACGCACCAAGTTGGGCTACGAAAAAGTGATTAACAACTTCGCTACAGGGAAAACCCAAATACTAGTTGGCACCCAAATGGTAACCAAGGGACTCGATTTCGACAATGTGAGTTTGGTTGGAATATTGAATGCGGACAATTTGCTCAACTATCCCGATTTTAGGGCCTACGAAAGAGCTTTTCAACTTATGGCGCAGGTTAGCGGGCGTGCTGGACGAAAAAACAAACAGGGCAAAGTAGTAATACAAACCTCACAGCCCGACAATCCAGTTATTAATATGGTTATTGAAAACAACTACGAAAGCTTTTTTAAAACCTATATCGATGAACGAAAAATATTCCGCTATCCACCTTGGTACCGCTTAATTTACCTCACGGTTAAACACAAAAACAAAGAAAGGGCACAAACGGCAGCGCGCCAATTAGCTGCCGAACTCAATAAAACCTTTGGAGCCAGAATAATGGGCCCTGAGTTTCATTTAATCAGTCGTTTACAACAATACTACCAATTAATGATCAGGATTAAGTTAGAGAAAAGTCTTTCGCCGGCAGTTGCCAAAAACGAATTATCAAATGCCATCTTGAAAGTTAAAAACATAGAGAACAACAGTTCAGTAGTTTTTGTAATTGATATTGACCCATATTAGCATTGCAAAACAAGCGAAACGACAATATCTTTACTTCATTGGCAAAATAAATGCTGGCATTTCGAGTTAAAATACTACTTTTGGGATACTAAAAAATTGATTAAAATGGGGAAAGTCATAGCACTTGCAAATCAAAAAGGTGGTGTAGGAAAAACAACCACCGCCATAAACCTAGCGGCTAGCTTAGCAGTTCTTGAGAAAAAAGTTCTCTTGATTGATGCTGATCCTCAAGCCAATGCCACGTCGGGTTTAGGTTTCGATTTGAGAACTATTGAAAACAGTATATACGAATGCATTATTGACCGTATTGAGCCCGAATCGGCCATTCTAAAAACCGAAATCGAAGGTTTAGACCTAATGCCTTCGCATATCGATTTGGTTGGTGCCGAAATTGAAATGCTGAACATGCCCAACCGGGAAAAAATATTAAAACAAGTCACCGATGAATTAAAGCAACATTACGATTATATTTTAATCGATTGCTCACCCTCCTTGGGATTAATTACCGTAAACGCCTTAACATGTGCCGATTCGGTAATCATTCCTGTACAATGCGAATATTTTGCCCTCGAAGGTCTTGGCAAATTACTCAATACCATTAAAATAATTCAATCGAGACTAAATCCCGATCTCCAAATCGAAGGCTTTTTACTAACAATGTATGATTCGAGGCTAAACCTTTCGAACCAAGTTTACGAGGAAGTAAAAAGACATTTTCAGGATATGGTTTTCGATACCGTTATTCAACGTAACATTAAGCTTAGCGAGGCTCCCAGTTATGGCAAACCGGTATTATTGTACGATGCGACTTCGAAAGGCTCAGTTAACCACTTGAGCCTAGCCAAAGAACTGATTGAGAAAAACAGCAAAACTGAAAGTAATTAATTAATATAATAAACGTCGCAAAACCGAAAATACAAATGGCGAAAAGAAATGCATTAGGACGAGGCCTTGGAGCCTTAATAAGCGAAGCCAACGAAATAAACAATCCTGCTTCGTCAATTGACGAAATTAACATATCTGACATTGAGGCCAACCCATGGCAACCTCGCACTACTTTTGATAAAGACGCCCTCGAAGAACTTTCGAAGTCGATCAAAGAAGTGGGGATTATTCAGCCTTTAACCCTAAGAAAAATAGCCGACAACAAATACCAGATTATTGCCGGCGAGCGCCGTTTCAGAGCATCGAAACTAGCTGGGCTCAATAAAATACCTGCTTTTATTCGCGAATCGGACGATAAAAACATGCTGGAACTGGCGCTTGTTGAAAACATACAACGTGAAGATCTCGATGCCATTGAGATTGCTTTAAGCTATCAACGGTTAATTGAAGAATGCAATTTCTCGCAAGAAACCCTCAGCGAAAGGGTTGGTAAAAAACGTTCAACCATTTCAAACTATATCAGATTACTAAAACTGCCAGCTGTTATTCAAAAAGCTATACGCGAAAAGGAAATCAGCATGGGCCATGCCCGGGCAATAATTAGCGTGCAAGATCCCGAAACCCAAGTAATGCTTTACAAGCAAATTATCACTTATGATTTTTCGGTTCGTAAAATAGAAGAAATAGTTCGTAAACTCAACAACGAAACGCTCGAAGAAAAAGAAGCAAAAAAGCCGGCAGCCAAGTATCCCGAGGTATATCAAAACTTAGAAGAACACCTCTCGAAGCATTTTTCTACTAATGTTGATTTTAAAATTAACAATAAAGGCAAAGGACGAATCGTTATCCCATTTGACTCAAACACCGATTTAGAACGAATAATTGGCGTTTTAGACAAGCTCAACAATTAAGAAAACGAACAAATTGAATTTAGCATTAAAGAACATACTAACCTTGTTAATGGGATTGTTGTGCATAGCTACATTGGCACAACCCCATGATATTGAATTACTGCCCGACTCAGCAATGATATCATTTGCTGATAGCATTAAAATAGAGCAAACCACAAAACAACATTTTCCGAATAAGGCCACCATGTATTCAGCAGTTTTACCTGGCCTTGGACAAATATACAACAAACAAGTATGGAAGGTTCCCTTTATATATACTGGGTTTGCAGCATTGGGCTATACAATTAATTATTATCATAATAACTACATAGACAGCAAACGTACCTATATTGAACAAGTGGATAAAAACCCCAAATTAATCGACTATATTGAATTATACAGTAAGCAACGAAATGTTTTTATTATTGCCACCGCTGGGTTTTACTTGTTGAATTTGCTCGACGCCAACGTAAGTGCTCATTTTATTGATTTCGATATTTCGGAAGATTTGACCCTCAACTTTAACCAAATATCGAACGACCCCATTAGCAGTATCCCCATTTATGGGGCAATTCTTACTTTTAATTTTTAACGGAGATAATTTTTGTATGAGACAATTAATAGCAGCATTCCCAATATTCAACCTTATCGTATTTTTAAATATCTCAGCAGCTACAGCTTACAATATCCCAGAGAAAGCTAGGCCAATGCAACGCATCGAAATTGCGAGCATCGATACATCGGGTAATCTCGAAACACACATGGTTTACCCCGATGAGTTTTTGGGTATGGTAATAGAAGAAAAAATGGACAGTTTGATGAGCAGTTGGTTTGTTCGTAATGCCTATGATATCAACAGCATAGTACAATTCGATTCATTACCCGAAAACTTTCTCGATATCGACGATGCTGAAACCTTCCAAAGCAGTGGTAATATACTACCCGACTCATCTTATATACAGAGACTTTCGGCCATTGAAACTCCCATCGACCTTTCGTTTAACAGTACGGTTAAAAATGTAATCACTTTATATACCGAAAAACGCCGAGAACAAGTAGAAATAATGCTCGGGATGGCTAATTTCTATTTTCCAATATTTGAAGAAATACTCGACAAATACAATATGCCACAAGAATTAAAATACATGGCAATTATTGAATCGGCTCTCAATGCCAAAGCACTTTCGAGAGCAGGAGCTTCAGGACTTTGGCAGTTCATGTATGGAACCGGTAAAATGTATGGACTCGAAATCACCTCGTTTGTTGACGAGCGCCGCGACCCAATTAAAGCAAGCGATGCTGCGGCTCACTATTTAAACGACTTATATAAAATATACAACGACTGGCACTTGGTAATTGCTGCTTACAATTGCGGTCCTGGAAACGTGAACAAAGCCATTCGTCGCTCGGGTGGAACTGGCGACTATTGGACTATATATTACCATTTGCCCCGCGAAACACGTGGATATGTTCCTGCTTTTATAGCAGCAGCATACACCTTCAACTATTACAAACTGCACAACCTGTCGCCACGAGCTTCGAACCTCAACATTATTACCGACACCATTATGGTGAACAACTATTTGCACTTTGAACAAATAACCACAATAACAGGTATCGAAATTGAATTGCTGCGCGATTTAAACCCCATATACCGACTTGACGTAATACCGGCCACTGAAAAAAAGTTATATCCGCTTAGGTTGCCACAAAACCTAATAAACACTTTTATCGACAATGAACAAGCAGTGTTTGCACACAACCGCGAAAAATACTTCCCAAATAACCAAATCAAAAATCCAAGTCAAACAGCTCACCACCACACACCTGTCGATGTAAAAGGCAAAGCAAAAGTTTATTACACAGTAAAAAGCGGCGATAATGTGGGTTTTATTTCCGACTGGTTCAAACTACGCACTTCGGATTTACGTTACTGGAACAATATTAATGGCAATTTGATACGCGTTGGACAAAAGCTATTGGTATATGTACCCGAAAGCAAAGCCGAATATTACAAAACATTCAACAGTATGAGTTTTGATGACAAACAGCGTGCTATCGGAAAAAGCACAAGCATCGCCTCAAACAACACAAGCGAAAAGCCCAAAATCGATTCAAATTATGAATACTACACGGTAAAAAGTGGAGATAACCTTTGGACAATTGCCCAAAAATATCCTGGCATCAGTGCATCCGACATCCAAAAAATCAATAATATCAACAACACCAAGTCGTTGAATATTGGACAAAAATTAAAAATCAGAAAAAAATAGAGTCAAAATCAATTCTTTTTTTCAAATAAGCAAAGAGCTTAATGAAAACCCGCACATTCTATTGATAAAAAAATTCGATTAAAAGATATTCAATAGATCATAAATACAACAATGAATTGTTTAAAGAATTAAATGATAATTTTATACAAATAGAATTACTTTTAAAAGCAGTGTGCCTTTTCCAAAATGGGTAAAAGAACTCATTGGTCGTTTATTGACTAATGTCAATTTTTCAATTTATTAGTGTTTCACGAAACATAATAAAAAGTTATAATCGGTCAACCAACCGAACAATATCGTTTCATTAAAATCAACTTTTTCACATTATGATTGTCTTTTAAGCCTCTAATGGTTACATTTTTCTTGTTTGCACATTTTCATTTTTTACTTTTTTCAGTAATTATTTACTTTTTTTAAGTAAAAAGCAAAATGAAAAAATGATCGATAATGGAAACAAAATGAAAACATTGGTGTTTAAAAGTGTTTTGTTTACTGTTTTTAATCAAAAAAAATGCAATTCACAGGCAATTTTATTATTTTATTTAACTATTTTTAACTCATTAATGATTTTAGAAAAAGTTTAGACTTTTATTAATCCATAAAAATTATTTGTATGAAAAAAATTGCGCTATTACTAACGCTCCTGGCTTTATTTGCTGTTCAGGTGGTTTGCGCTCAGTCGAAATTGATAACCGGAACGGTTCGATCGACTGATCAAACGACACTACCTGGGGTTTCAATAGTAGTGAAAGGCACTACAACGGGAACTATAACCGACGTTGATGGGAAGTATTCATTAAACGTACCTGCCGCTTCAACACAACTTGTTTTCTCATTTATTGGGATGAAAGCAAGAACAGTTGAAATAGGGACTTCGACGGTTGTTGACGTTGTTATGGAAGCTGACGTTGTAAGCATGAGCGAAGTTTTGGTTACGGGCTATGGAACAACTACCCGCGAAGCCAATACAGGATCTGTTGGCGTGGTAAAATCGGAAGATTTAGCCGATGTACCCGAATTAAGTTTCGACAAAATGTTAAGCGGCAAATTGGCTGGTGTTATGGTTACATCAACCTCAGGCCAGCCTGGTAGTTCATCACAAATCCGTATTCGTGGTATCAGCTCGCTAACTGCCGGCAACGAACCACTTTACGTAGTTGATGGTGTGCCAATCATGAGCGGTGATCAAGGTTACTTTACCAATACGGGTAATGCCCTATCGATGATCAACCCCAGCGATATCGAATCAATTACAGTATTAAAAGATGCTGCTGCTGCTTCAATTTACGGATCAAGGGCCGCAAACGGTGTAATCCTTATCACCACCAAATCTGGAGCAGTTGGTAAATCGACCGTTTCGATACGTGGTTCTTACGGTGTAACTTCACTGGCCAACGACAATGGCTACGGGATACTTACCCCTGAACAACTTGTAACATACATGCGCGATGCAGTAATTAACGCCGGCAAAGATCCCGACAATCCAAAGAACGGCGCATACTACAAACCACTCTCGTTGTTGGAAAAACCTCAAGTCAACTGGCTCGATGCGCTAACCCGCTATGGTAACATTACCGAAATTGAAGGATCAGTTACCGGCGGCGATGAAAAAACCAAGCATTTTACTTCTGGAATGTTTTCGCGTACCGAGGGTGTATTTTATGGTGTCGATTACACACGATTCCAAATGCGCTCCAATATCGACCATAAAATAAGTGACAAATTAAAAGTTGCCGTTAGAACAAACCTTGGTTACATCGATGCGAATGATGTAGCCATGCAGAGCTTGTATTCGGTCAATCCCATTTATGCAGGAATGAATATATTACCATGGACACCTATAAATAACGAAGATGGTAGCTACAACCTCAAAATCCCTGAAAATATAAACACAAATCCCCTCGCTACTGTCGAACACGACAACCAGTGGGAAAAACAAATTAGGGGATTAACCACCGCCAGCATTGAGTGGAAACCGATGAAAAACCTGACCATTTCATCTTCCAATTCGGCCGATGTTAATATTAGTGAAGGCCGTCGTTACTGGTCGCCCGCTGCCGACTATTCCGGAGAGGCAACTCTCCAGGTTTCAAATTCAAAATATACACAATTAACCACATCGAACACAGTTAATTACAGTACCTATTTTAGGGATGTACACAATTTGAGGGTACTGGTTGGGCAAGAAGCCACCGACCATAATTACAACTCATATTATATTTACTCACCCGATGTTGATCCAGCTATTCCGTTTCCAAGTACATCGTCGAGCGAAGCAGACAAAGGAGACTACTTAGACCTGCGTTGGACAATGCTTTCGTTTTTTGGCAACCTCGAATACAATTACAATAGCAAGTATTATCTGAAAGCAACCTTGCGTACCGATGGTAGTTCAAAGTTTGGAGTCAATAATCGTTGGGGTAATTTTTACTCGATTGGTGCATCGTGGAATGCACACGAAGAAGACTTTCTACAATCTATTAATGCTATAAATACCATAAAACTACGTGCTAGCTATGGTGTAAATGGTAACGACAACATTGGTATGTATGAACATTGGGGTGTTTATTCTTCAACTCAATACAACGGTGTGGTAGGTATGGCACCAGCACAACCAGCCAACCCCGACCTCACTTGGGAAGTGAACACAGCCTACAACGTAGGTTTGGATTTTGGCTTTTTCGACAGGCTTAGCGGTACAATTGACTATTATTACCGAGAAACTACCGACATGTTGCTGAACACCAACATTTCTCGCACATCGGGTTTCTCTACTTTGCGCCGTAATGTTGGTTCGTTATCGAACACAGGTATTGAAGCTTTAATAAATTACGATATATTACAAGGTGATGTAGAATGGACTTTGGGTGCCAATTTTGCGCACAACAAATCAAAAATTCTTGATTTAGGCGACGAGAAGGAGTTTATTAACCCCGACAACCCACGTCTTCTGCACCGCGTTGGTGAATCCCTTTACATGTTTTATCTACGTGACTATGCCGGCGTGAACCCTGTAAACGGTGAAGCCCTATGGTTTACCGACGATGGGGATAACGAACGTGGGCCTTTAACTAATGTTTATGCCGATGCACGTCGCTTTTTGGCCGGAAGCCCTGAACCAAAATTTATTGGGGGTATCAATTCCGATGTAAAATGGAAAGGTCTTTCATTCTCCTTAGCACTTGAATATAAAATTGGCGGGAAAGTACTGATAGAAGAAAATAGGTATTTTAACTCCGATGGATACAGTTGGAATCAAAATCAGGCTAACACTACTTTAGATTATTGGAAAAAACCCGGTGATATTACTCGTAACCCAAAACCAATTGCCGATAACACAACCAATTCAAACGGTTTTTACAACACCCGTTGGATGTACGATGGCGATTACCTGAGAATTAAAAACATTACTTTATCTTACTCTTTTCCAAAAAAGATGGCCAACAAGATTAAGCTGGAAGATTTAAGGGTTTACGGAAGTGCAGTAAATGCATATACCTTCCACGATGTCGATTTCTGGGATCCTGAACGTGGTGCCGATGGTACCGGATTTGGTATTTATCCACAAACAAAAAGTTTTGTCGTTGGATTGGAAATTAAATTCTAAAACATTTAAAATTTAAAGTAATGAATAGATTAAAATATATATCGATAATAGGGATTCTGCTTCTGGTAGTTTTCACAGCTTGTGAAGATTTTCTCTATCAGGAACCAAAACTTGCCCAAACCAACGAATTAACTTTATCAACATTCGATGGTATTGACAAATCAGTGGCGGGAGCCTATAGCCCCCTCTACTCGGCCAACTGGTACGGACGTTATTTGCCTGTAGCAGCCGATCTTAAAGGCGGAAACGCCAAGTTAAGCCCCATTTCATCGGGACGTTTCACTACCGAATACCTGTGGAATAATTTACCCGATGCCACATCAAACCTTTGGGCTACTGCCTATATTACCATAGCAAGGGTAAACAACACCTTAAATGCTTTGGAAGAACTCGACGAAGTTGGAATCACCGAAGAGCAAATCAACAGCCTTAAAGGGGAATCATATTTTCTCCGTGGCTTGGCCTATTTTGACCTGGTTCGCTTGTATTCGCAACAATACTCATCGGGAGCTGATAAACTTGGAGTTCCAGTAGTGGTGGTTACCAATATCGGAACCCCTGCACGAAATACTGTAGGCGAAGTTTACGAACGCATTATAGAAGACCTCGAATGGGCTGCCGACTTATTGGCCAAAGCACCTCCAACACGTACCGTTAACGACAAAAAAGCCATTGCCAGCAATTGGGCTGCCAAAGCTTTACTTTCGCGGGTACACTTATATAAGGAAGATTGGCAAAAAGCAGCCGATTATGCTACAGAAGTGATTGAGTCGGGTTCATTTACTATTGCAACAGCTTCGGAATTCGCCACTGAAGAAGATGGTGGTATTTGGGGAGCTAAAGTTGGTGGTGCCGAAATTATTTTTGAAGTATTTGGTGCCGAAGGCAACTCAAGTCATGCTAACTGGGATGTTATTTCCTATATCCTCTCACCCGAAGGCTATGGCGACGTAGGCGCATCAATGGATCTTATTGACCTTTATGAAGAAGGTGATGTAAGGGCAAACTTGTTCACCAACACAGCCGACCACCCAAACGACTTCTGGTCGATTAAATACCCAGGGAAAGAAGGCAACCTGCGCGAAGACAATATTCCTGTTTTACGCATTTCCGAAATGTACCTGAACAGGGCCGAAGCCATTAGTAAAGGTGCTTCCATTTCGGATGTTACTGCTGCTGATGACATTAACATCATTAGAACAAACAGGGGACTTGCAAAAGCTTCATCGGTCAACATAAATGATATATATAAAGAAAGACGTAAAGAACTATGTTTCGAAGGCCATCAACTATTTGATTTGGCAAGGTCTAAACGAGAATTAACTCGTACCGATTACGATGGAGCACTAAATAAGGACATCCCGTTCCCTGACTACCGGTGGGCATTGCCAATTCCTAAAGAGGAAATAGATGCCAACTTAAATATGGTACAAAACGATGGTTATTAATATTTAAAAAGAGACCGAAATGAAAAGAATACTCAATATAATACTTTTGTTTTTGGCCGTCGCGTCGTTCACTTCATGTGAAAGCGAAACTATCATGTTCGACGAGTCAATGAGCTTTGTGGCATTTACCACAAAAACGACAACGGTAAACGAAGTTAACAAAACACTTAACGTACCTGTTTTGGTAACTGCCACAGCTGGAAAACCTGCTATCGAGGTTTCATACAAAATAAGCGTTGAAGGACATGCCAACCCCGCAATTGAAGGAACCGATTTTATCGTTATTAGCGAACCAAAATTGTCATATCCCAATGGATATGGATACGACACTATTCAAATCAAAACGATTGATAATGACGAGTTTTCTGGAACTAAAACCTTCAGTATCATCCTCACATCAAATTCGTTAAACTACGATTTTGGTGCACTCGATACAATTTTGGTTAACCTTACCGACGACGACCATCCATTTGGCTGGATGCTTGGTGATTATAGCGCAACAGGCATACTTTGGAGAGCAGAAGTAACGAATACATGGGACATGGTTTTAAGTCCAGTTGAAAACGATATTTACACGATTAAAATACTTGGCTTAGTTGGTGGCGGAAGCTACGGACATGGTGCATCGGTAGATTTCCCAGTATATGGTAAAATTGTAGAAGGAGATGAATCTTACACCTTAACCATTGCTGTTGGGCAGGAAATTGATAGTTATGGTTTTGGTCCTTGCGCTTTACTTGGATTCTATGGTCCAGATGGTGCGGTGGATATTCCTACCGGCGGAGTGATTACTTGCGATATAGTTAACAAAAATGGCGCAGTAAGCATTCATCCACATGACGAATATGGCTGGCATATCACTTCTGGCAACAATGAAGGTTTAGATCTGGAATTTGTTGTTGGTAACGGTTCAGAAATCAATACGGTTTGGACCAGAAAATAATTTAACAAACTTGAAAAAAGAATATTATGAATAAAATAATTTTAGGCACAATAACTCTTTTTCTCATACTCTTTGCTAGTTGTACAAAGTTTGAGAAATTTGAAAGCAAGAAACTTTCCGATGCGCCTACCGTTTCGCTTGCTATCGAAGAGGTAAAAGACTCGTCGGTAGTGGTTAGTTTCGTAAGCACATCGACCGGTTTTATATCATTTGTTTTGATAGAAGGTGTAGCCAACGAAAAACCCGATTCAGCTGCTTTGATCCAACTGAACGTGGAAGCCTTACAAGATGGTAGTTATGAGGTTATTGCCTCAGGCGAAAAAACCATGTACGAATTTACTGGCTTAGTACAAAACTCGGTTTATGAAGTTTTTGCAGTTGCCCAAAACGATGATGGTGTATTATCGAACGTAAGCGACGCATTAATGATTAAAACTACCGATATCAACAACCCTGTTTTGGTTTTAGATGATGTTAGTCCTGCTATTTCGACAAAAGCATTAGAAGCACTTGATATGAAAGTGACATTAACTTTTGACGAACCAATTAGTGAGGCCGATGCTTCGAAATTCAGTTTTACTTATCTTACCGAAGGTGTTAATGCACCCGCTGATTCTGCAACAGTTAACCCAAAAAATCCATACCAAGTAATTGTAAGCCAGTCGAGAGCTGCTCATGCTATGGATTATATATTCTTATCGTATTCCGAAGGTGCTGTTCTCGATATCGTAGGCAACCCGGTCGAAGCACTCGCAAGTGGAGTTGATGATGAAGATTCACCAGTTGGATTATACTGGAGGGCAATATCCAACCCTTTTGCGCTCGATAAAGATAAGTTTGTTCCTAAAAATGGTGAAGCTGTTTCAGATCCCGATTTTGTAATTGAATTTAAAGCTCCAGTAGCAGTAAAAAATAAAGCTAAAGATGGCAGCATTAAACTAATTGTAGTTGGTGCAGGCGTTAAATCAATTTACGAAGTACCAGCAGCCAATATTACTTTGGGCGATGACAAAAAAACCATACAGGTTGAAAAACCATTTTCACCAACATTTGGTGAAATGATTTATATCGAAATTGCAGCCGGCACATTTACCGATAATTTTGGCAACCCCAATATTATAATCGAAAGTGGTATTGACGGAATAGCTGGTGTCGATGACCCAATTACAAAAATTGGCTGGTTAATTTCGTACGGCTATACCATTGATATGGTAATTGGAAATTACACCTTCGATGGTATAAATCATCCAAACCCAGATTACGGGACTGACAAATCGTTTGATGTTGAAATAGTAGCAGACCCCGACAATGATGATCAAGTATTAATACTTGGGTTTTATGGCAGCGAAACACCAATACCTGCTGTTTTTAACGGCGATTTTGCCACACTAACCGTTACTCCTCCCGAAGACGATTTCTTATTGGGTGATATATTTAACGATGGAGGCGAAACCTATTTCTGGTCTGATGATGCAGAAGTGTTTGTGTTGAATATCCAAGCAAATGGAGATTTAATAACCGATCCTGCTTATTTCCTAGACGTATACTGGGTTTCTGCCGATGAAACTGAAGAATATTTTGTAAACGTATTTGTAGAATCTACTTGGACAAAACATACTGGAGGTAAAGCAAAACAAAATAATATACTAAAAAGTAAACCTATTAATAGTGTTTCAAGGTATGGAATCATAAAATAAGTGTGATAACTTATAAAAAAAAGACCGCCACAAAAAAGTTGCGGTCTTTTTTTTATGCTTCATTTCAGCTACTTTTACAAGGCCTAAAACAAATAAAATTATTAAATGAACAGAAAAACCACTCACTTATTTGCCCTATCTCCTGCATGGGTTTTGTTTTTGGTGTTCCTGTTCATCAACTTGGTTCAAAGCTATTTTACCCCATTAATTAACGATGAGCCTTATTACTGGCTTTGGTCGCAACAAGTGGCACTGGGTTATTTCGACCATCCCCCACTTATAGCCTGGCTAATTGGTGCTGGAAACCTTTTATTTCACAATGAATTGGGCGTGCGGATTTTTACTGCATTGTCAGGAAGTTTCACCTTATTGTTCCTTTATAAAATAATTGAAGCCGAAACTTCAAAACCGGTAAACTGGAAACTTGTTGCACTGTTGGCCGGCAGTTCGGTGTTTTTCAACCTGTACTCGTTCATGGCCATCCCCGACACTCCCCTTTTATTTTTCACCACACTTTTTTTATGGCAGTTCAGGCGCTACCTCAACAACGATAACACGGCCAACTCAATAGCTTTGGGTTTGATTTGTGCCTTGCTCCTGTATGCAAAATATCATGGTATTTTGGTAATTGGCCTCACAGTTTTGGCCAACATCAAACTATTAAAAAAAAGAAGCTTTTATCTGGTTTTTATTACAACAACAATATTATTTATTCCACACATTTGGTGGCAATTCACCAACAACTTCCCCACCCTAAGGTTTCACTTTATTGAAAATTTAAGTGAATTCAATTTTAAAAACGTGTTCAGTTACCTCGGCGAACAACTTGCACTCACCGGCCCTGTTGTTTTATTACTTTCTACCCTATTTTACAAGACACAAAACCCGTTTCAACGCACTTTAAAAGTGGTTTCGTTGGGTATTTTTGCCTTTTTTCTTATCTCGTCGTTCAGGGGAATGATAAATGCATATTGGACCCTTGCGGCGTGGCCCGGATTAATCGTCATCGCCTATTTGCAGCTAACCGAGAAGAAAAAAGCACAAAAACTGGCCGTTCCATTTTTGCTAATCAGTTTAGCGTTCGTCATTTTCATTCGCATTAATTTCTTATTCAACCTGTTTCCAATACCCAATTTCAATAATCGAAATCCCCAAAAAATGGTTTCAACCTTAAAGAAAGCAAGCAATAAACCCTTGGTGTTTGTTAATTCATTTATCGATCCTTCTTTATTCCTGTTTTACGGAAACGACAGTTGCTATGCCATTAACAATTCAAATTACAAGAAAACCCAGTTTAATTATATGGCAAAACAAGAAGCCCAAATACAAGGCAAAGATGTGGTGTTGGTCACAAACTACGCAATAAACAACGAAAGCAAACTGGTTAAAATTGAAAAAGGCCGTCAGTATTACTTGAGTGAATACCCCAACTTTAAATCGTTCCAAACCACAGCCCATATAGACTATTCATTTCCAGATAAAAAATATAAGGCAGAAAGTAAAATAATGATTCCTATCGTTTTAAATAATACAATAAATGCTAATCAACCAGACAGCATTCAACAAATCAACATTATTTTCAACATGAAACTCGAAAAAAACGGAGATTTATATACCTGCACAAAAAACTATCAGTTAAACAGCAACAAGG
>DATERL010000117.1:0-2231 GCA_035271585.1 Prolixibacteraceae bacterium | reverse complement strand
TAGTTATTCTTTCACTTGGCTGATAATTTCCAGGATAAAACAAAAAAATTTGTGCAACCTTAAAGCAGTATTGCACAAATTTTAAACTACCTCGATTAAACCAATATGAGTATCAGGATGATTATCAAAAGAAGAGTAGCACCACCAATGTAAATCGTTCCGCCAGCTTTTTTTACATCTTTTTTCATTTCTTTCAGCTCACTTTTCAGTTCACTTTTTTCTTCAGACGTCAAATCGCTTTTATCCATTTTATGGATTTCTTCAACGCGCGTAGTAATTCTTTCAATTTCTTCATCAGACAATTTGTTTTCCGTTTTTACGGGAACAGTCAATTTATCTGAATCAGCAGTTTTCTCTTTTTTACTGGCAAAAGCTATTGTTGAGCTAAAAACAAACACCAATGCAAGCAGGAAAAAAATAATTTTTTTCATTTTGTGATTTTTTAATATTAATACTCCCAAAGGTAGGGGATAAAATCACCTTATTTATTACACAATTCTGAATAATATTTACATCATTCACACATTTGGGTGTCTTAACAATTACATTTGCGTATTTTTTTGTCAATTGTTATTTCGGGCTTGTCGGGATTAGGTTATTTATCCTGTTTTGATTTTTTCAATTCATTTAAAAGTTCACGCAAATTAACTGTGGCATAGGTGGATGAAAAGTCCGACATGGCGTAGGGTATTACCAATTCTTCATTATTAATCATCGATCCGCAGGAATAAACCACATTAGGAACATATCCTTCCCGCTCTAGGGCATTGGGAACCAGCAGCGGAGATTTTAACCTCCCAATTTCTTTTTCCGGGTTATTGAGGTCGAACAACGAAGCACCCAGGGTGTATTCGCGCATGGGTCCAACTCCATGTGTTATTACCAGCCAGCCTTCCGGTGTTTCAAGAGGCGAACCTCCATTTCCAATTTGAATAAATTCCCAGGGAAATTTAGGCTGTTGCAACAGTTTAGCTTCGCGCCATATGTTGATATTATCAGAATAAGAAATGTAATTATTGTACCCATCCAACCGGCACAGCATGGCATATTTCCCGTTCACTTTCCGGGGGAAAAGCGCCATGCCCTTGTTTTTGGCAATTTCGCCATGAAGCGGAAATATCTTAAAATGATAAAAATCACGGGTTTCAAGCATTTTTGGTAATATGGTGGTTCCATCATAAGCCGTGTAGGTGGCGTAATAAATGGTTTCACCATTCTCTTCCGTAAATTTCACGAAACGGGCATCTTCAATCCCGTTTTTCTCATTTATCGAAACCGGGAATATTACTCTTTCGGAAATATTGGAATCCAACGAGAATTCCAGTTCATAATGCAATGAAGCCACCCAGATGAGTTGATTAAACAGCATTTCTTTCTCCTCGGTAAGGTGCAACGATTTTCGAGCTTCCTTAATACAATCCCGAAGTTCGCCATAAGTAAATGTATCGTTTAACTTGTCGAGTACTAAACCGGACGGGATAATGGAATGAATGTCTTTCATCTCGTCTAACTTCTTTTTAAAAGACATTTTATCGTAAACGTACCGCCTGATACGCTCTGCTTCTGCCAACATTTTCCCAACCGGCTCAATAGAAAGATTGTTATTTTTATCAAGAATCCCGGTTCTGAAAACAATGGATGAAATATGTCCTTCCCCGGTGGCTCTGAAACTCAAAATAACACGTCTTTCATCTATACTGGTCTCTGATTGATCGGGGTGTTCAACAATTGACGGGTTAAAAAAAGCAGTCGATTCAATCGAGTACTCCATGGTAAAATAGGAACCGATCAAAATTTTTTGAGCATAGTCAAGCGAATCAGAATCAATATCCAACTGCTTTAACAAATGGGAGATTTTATTAAAATGTTTTTCGAAAATTTTGGAGATATTTCTGTGTCGCAAAGAAAAATCTCTCAGAACTGGGCTTAATGCCTGCGATGCCGATTGCTCAGTCATGTTTAACACAGAACGTATTGTATTTAGCGCTCTGTCGTCACCGGTATAAAGAAACCGGGCAATTATTCTGGACGCATCGGGTAGAAATGTAATATCTTTCCTATTTACTAAAACCTTCATTTAATATTTGGATTTAAACTCCCTAAAGGTAATGCATAAAGTGGATTAATTTGATTTGAAGTAAAATTGTAATTTTTTACCTGGATAAGATAGAAAAAGAATAGTTGTTTTTTATGAATGAGCCCAGTTTAAAAACGTATTAATTTTAAAGTTT
>DATERL010000116.1:0-3023 GCA_035271585.1 Prolixibacteraceae bacterium | reverse complement strand
AACGTAACATGTTTTAAAACATCATGCTGAACAACATGCTTTAAGTATTTGTTAATTTTGCGAAAATAACTATATAATAGCTGGCTTAAAGCATAACTCGATGACTGCATGGGCTTTAGTTTATTTTGATGCTTTTGGAATATGTGAAATTAAGGTTAATTAGAAAGAAAAAGGGATTACTGGATGGACGGATTACTGTATGATTGGACTTTTAGACGCTCGAATTTTTGAATTGCTAGATGTTTAGATGCTCAGATGACCGGATGATTTGATTAATAGAATGCTGGATTTTCGGATTTCATAACATTTGTTCTTTTTTGCTTGAAATATTGTAACTGTATTCAGCATATTAACTAAAAAAATGCTAGAGTCTTTGTTCAAAATCTAATAAGTTGCCACTTAGTGAATTGCCACGGGCTTCAGCCCGTGGAATGGCATAAATAATCAATAATAAATAATAAATTCTTGGGTGATGCAAATCAATAAACTATATTTAAACCAAGGTGCAGATAATGCAAGCGGTGTTGCTGTTATTATTGATGTATTCAGGGCTTTCACCGTAGAGTGCTTTTTGATTAAAAACGGTGCAGCACGTATTTACCCAGTGGCATCAATCGATTTGGCCTACCAAATGAAACAAGAAAACCGCGACTACATTTTAATTGGAGAGCGAAACGAAAAAAAGTGCGAGGGTTTCGACTTTGGGAATTCGCCAACACACATTCTAAAACACGATTTTAGTGGTAAAACAATAGTACACACCACCAGCTCGGGAACTCAGGGCATCAATAGAGCCGTTAATGCAAGGGAAATTTTAACGGGAAGTTTTGTGAATGCCAGTGCTATTGTCGATTACTTGAAAAGAACAAAACCAACGCTTGTGTCTCTGGTACCCATGGGTTACGAAGGGCGTTACCGAACACAAGAAGATGATTTTTGTGCTGATTATATTGCCAATGCACTTGAAGGCAGGGATTCTGATTTTCAGCAAATGGTTGAACAAATAAGAATTGGCGACGGTGCTCGTTTGCTCGATCCGCGCAACCATGCCCACTCTCCCGCTTCGGACTTTGACCTTTGTCTCGATCTAAACCGCTTTAACTTTGTACTTAAAGTGCTTAAAGATGACCAAGGAAGGCATTATATTGAAAAGGTTTAGCAGATTTTCGGATTGTGTAGATTGCTAGATTTTTGGATTCCATAACATTTGTTCTTTTTGCCCAAACATTACAACTGTATTCAGCATAACTTAAAAAATGCTAGAGTTTTGGTTCAGAAACGAATGAAATGCCACGGGATTTAGCCCGTGGAATAAGGTAAAACATTAACTTCCCGGCCACGGTAGCCGCTTCATTAAAGTGAAAACGCCCTATGGCCGGAATGTGTCTTTTTACAACAAGGCTTTTGGATGACTTGATTATTAGATATTTGGATTACTGGATGATTAGATTGCTGAATTAGTGAATTTCATAACATTTGTTCTTTTTTGCGTAAAAAATAATTCTTTTATTGTATTCAAAATAGAAACAGATAAAACGGACACAATTAAATAAAAGGAATTGAAAAATGATGCTTGGGCTTCCTGGTGTTATTAAATTGAAAAATAAATGTTTAACTAAAATTCATGCTGGTGAAATATAACTTCGACGAAATTGTTGATCGCAACAATACCAATTGTGAAAAGTACGATAGCCGTAAAGCAATTTTTGGCAACAAGAACGTAATACCCATGTGGGTTGCAGATACCGATTTTCGTACCCCCGATTTTATTGTCGATGCAGTAAAGAAAAGGGCGGCACACGAAGTTTATGGTTATCCGCAAAAACCCACTTCGTATTACCATTCAATACAAGGATGGTTAAAACGCCAGCACCAATGGGAGGTTGAAACCGATGCAATAATTTTCAGCCCCAACGTAGTGGTAGGTTTGGCTTCTCTGGTACTTTCGCTTACCAACCCGGGCGATAAAATTATAGTGCAACCACCGGTTTACTTCCCGTTTTTTCATGTAATTGAAAGCAACGATCGGGTAGTGGTCGAAAACCCACTGGTGAACAAAAATGGCCGTTATCATTTCGATTTCGACGATCTGAAGTCGAAAATTGATGCCGATACCAAAATGTTGTTGCTTTGTAATCCACACAATCCGGGTGGTATGGTTTGGACACTTGATGAGTTGACCGAACTGGGCAAAATTTGTATCGAAAACAACATTATTGTCGTGTCGGACGAGATACATGCCGATTTGGTTTTTCCAGAATACCAACACATTCCTTTTGCTTCAATTTCGGACCAGTTTGCACAAAGTAGCGTGGTGTTGATGGCTGCAAGTAAAACTTTTAACATGACGGGATTGTCTTCGTCGTTCGTGGTGATTTCGAACCCCGATTTAAAGTTGGCATACAACAAGTTAATGCGGGGAACACATCTTTCGTCGGGCAACTTTTTTGGTTATGTGGCCACCGAAGCCGCTTTTACCCATGGCGATGAATGGCTTTCGCAATTAATTACTTACCTCGAAGGCAATCGCGACTATTTGGAAAAATACATTGCCGAAAACATTCCTGCACTAAAAGTGATGCACACCGAAGCAACTTATCTTTCGTGGATCGATTTATCGGGTTTGGGCTTAAACATCAACGATGCTTTTCAAAAACTGATTGATCAAGGCGTGGGCTTAAGTATTGGCAACATGTTTGGAACCGGTGGTGAAAACTTTGTGCGCCTTAATTTTGGATGCCCACGTAACGTGTTGGTTCAGGGGCTCGAAATTATGAAAAAAGCTTTTGTGTAGTGGGTGTGAACCCTTAGAAAGACAATAATTCGTGTCATTCTGAACGCAGTGAAGAATCTCTACGACCATTGTGTCATTACCTAAGGGTGATCTTCAATTTTGATTCGTTGGCTGGCGAAGCAGAATCTTTCCGACCAATGTGTAATTCTGAGTCCAAACCCATTTTTTATTGGATTTAATGAGAGAATGACCCGGAACGGGTCAAACATTAATAGCCCCGGTCCCAATG
>DATERL010000115.1:0-13000 GCA_035271585.1 Prolixibacteraceae bacterium | reverse complement strand
TTGCCCCCCGGCAGAGCCAGTGTCCTCTTCCTCTTTACAAGAATTAAAGATAACACACTTAAAATTAAAAGACTAAAGAAATAAAATAAATAAAAATAGTACTTCGAAAATTTGGATTACAACATAGAAGGGGGAGTGGGGAACTTCAAATCGCACAAGCTTTTCCATAATTCATTGTAGATTCCAAATTGGTGTTCCGAGAATCGAACGAATAGAGCTTTTGATTTTTCAAGTTCGTTCTTTTTTGATTCAAGCTCTTTCTGGTATTTAGATTTTAAATTTTCAAGTTCTCTTTGATATTTAGCTTTGTCACTTTCAAGTAACTTATTTGCTAGTATTCCTCCTATCCATTTGGAAAGTGCTAATATTATTCCACCAGCACTTCCTAAAACAATTAAAATTGTTGCAAGCCAGTCCCAAATTTCTTTATACATGGCGATTCCGATTTATTATTTTAAAACTTCTCCATCCTCAAAAACCACTGCTGTAACTTCGGCAAGACATTTAAGTTTGTTGGTTTTATTTAAATCTCTTGCCTTTTCTAAATTTATGACATCAGCGTGATTAGAATGGGAATTATATTGCATTGTGTAAACAAAATCAACAGAGGGAATGAGAAACCCTTTGTGAAGTTCAATCGGTTTATCCAATTCACATTTAATATCCCGTAATATGCAAATCTCATTCTCGAACGCATCAGTTAGTACGATATTAAATTGCACATCTGTAATATTTCGTGGTTCTTCTCTCCCTTTCCGCTGAACTTGAGAAATATCTATTTTAAATTCATAGTCGTAATCCCAATAATTTTTTTTGTTTAATTTTTCCCATTTAGGATATTCAATACTTACGTGAGCAACATCTTTAGGTGAGAATTTTGTTTTTATTGGTTCTGTAATTTTTTTTAATTCCCCTTCTAAATTCTTGACTTTATAAACGATATAGGCATTTCTGTATTTTTTGATAGGCACAGTGTCAAAAGGGAATTTCATTTCTTTTTGTCTATAAAATTCGATTGTATAATTTTCTTTAGACCATAAAAGTGCCCCCATTTCTGGTTTGATTGAATAAATTTCTCTGTATTTTTCATCAGGATTAAGCTTTTTGTTTAAAGCCAATTGTTCTTTTAAAGGAATCTCAAGAACAGAATCAGTCGGTGCGCCATAATACTCAATAAACCATTCGAGTAACTTGTCAACTGTCTCTATCTCTCTTGTACCAAATGACCGCATGTATTCCTTTTTTTTAAAATAAAAAGCTGTATCACCTCTTAAATCAAATTTTAATGACCTTAGTTGTCCAAAATTATAACCGTCAGAATTAAAGTGAACATCGGCAAAAATGCTATCATTTCCTTTAGTAAAGTAATACCTGAAAATATTTTCATTTTCATATTGGTCTGACAAAATCCTTTTGGATAGATTATGTTTTATTTTTTTATTCCATAATTCTTCTGACTCTCCAAGTTTAAAGCTAATTAATGGGTTGTCAATCTTAGTTTTACAGGAAGAGAATAAAATTATGACTATTAAAAGGCTAATGATTTTTGCTTTCATATTTTGTCATTTTAAAATGGTGTACAACTAACAAATAACAACACTGATTACTGCTCAAATTTTGAAATATCCCACTGCTCGCTCATGTTGTCGAGTGCTTTGGCATTAACATTAAGTTGTTGTGGCATTGCGTTATCAACCCTAATCTCGGAAGTTGGTTTACCGTTTAATATTTCGGAAGCCATGTTGCCAGCAATTCTTCCCACCTCAAAATAACTGGCACCTACACCAAACAAAACGTTTCCACGAACATTATAAGGATTATTGGTAAAAAGTGGTATTTCGGCTTTGGTTGCTGCATTAATTAACTGATCGATACCTCGTTCTATAACGTTATCGCCCCCAAGCCATAATGCATCGACTCCACGAGCGGTAACACTTAATGCCGACTCATAAATTTGCGTCGTGTTTTCAACACTCATTTCGACCAATTCGATGCCCAAATCTTTGCACTTGGTGCGGGCCAAACGTAAGCAAGCTTCGGAACACACTTCGCTAGGACACCAAACAGTCCCCACTTTTTTCAAATCGGGGTACATTTGTTTGGCAATATCAAAAGCTGCCTCAACGGGCTGAAAAGTACCTATTCCCACCAAGTGGGCAGGATGTTGGTCGGGGTTTGGACCCGTTATGCCAACACCCGCAACATAAGGATCGGTAACGGCACAAAAAACATGAGTTACCGCCCCCTCTTTATTGGCGTTAGCCATAACCTGTAAGGACGGGGTGCTAATGGTAATAACCATATCGAAACGGCTGCTCACTATATTTTGAGCAATGGTGTTGGCCGTGGGCATATCGCCTTCGGCAGTAAAATGTTGAATGGTACAACTTTTACCATGAACAAATCCTTGCTGCTTAAGGCCTTCAATAATACCCGATTCGGCATCGTCGAGCACCGCTAGCGATGCCATTTTAAAAACAGCAAGCTTTGGGAGTTTCTGTTTACTAACTGATTTTCGATTCCCTAAATCAAGCATCAAAAGTATTGATGCTGTAAAAAGCAAGAACAAAAACGCGATAATGATTTTTTTGACTTTCATAAGGCTACAAAAGGTTTAGTATATCGATGCTCAACAAATATAAATATAATTTTCCCGAAATAATGCCTATTTTTGCCATTCAAAATTTAATGCTTATGCTGAATCAATATTTTCCGGTAAACGAATATCACACTCCTGAAAATCGAAAAAGGGCTTTGGGCGATATTCTTTCGATAGGGACTAACCTCTACTTCTCCCTGAAATTTTTGAGTATCGTGCTTCGAAACCGTCGTTTGGCGCTAAACAATCAATACGATACTGCCGAATGGGCACTCAGTTCAAACACTATATTCAACCTTTTAGAAGATTGTGGGCTTAAGTTTCACATTGAAGGATTTGAACACCTCGACGCAGTAAAAGATGAACCAGTTGTGTTTGTAAGCAACCACATGGGCACGCTCGAAACCATGATCTTTCCGGGCTTAATTGCCCCTGTAAAGGAAGTTACCTTCGTGGTAAAAGAATCGTTGACCAGCAACCCCGTTTTTGGCCCAGTTATGCGTGCGCGTAGGCCTGTTACTGTTGGACGCTCCGATTCGCGTGCCGATTTGATGAAAGTAATTTCGGAAGGACAACAAAAATTAACGGAAGGTACTTCGGTTGTTATATTTCCACAAAGTACACGTGCCCTCGATTTCGACCCTTCAAAATTCAATTCATTGGGAATAAAACTGGCGCAAAAAGCCAAAGTACGCGTGGTGCCCATGGCCATTAAAACCGACGCTTGGGTGATGGGGAAAATTATCAAAGACATAGGCTACCTCAAACGCGACGTACCGGTTTACATCAAATTTGGTGAACCTATTACCATTAAAGGCACCGGAAAAGAAGAACAACAAACCATTGTCGATTTTATTGGCGAAAACGTTAATAAATGGAATAACCTTAAACAATAAAGATAAATAAACTAGATGATTCCATACCTGCAAATTGAAGGATTGACCCGCTACTGGGGCGAAAACGTGCTGTTCGAGGATTTAGATTTTACCATTTCGCAGGGACAAAAGGTGGCTTTAATTGCCCGAAACGGAGCCGGAAAAACAACCTTGCTCAATACCATTATGGGCACCGACTTGCCCGATGCAGGCAAAGTAACTTTTACCAACGATGTAACTGTTGGTTACCTGAATCAAAACCTCAACCTCAATCCCAATTTTACGGTAATGGAAGAGGTTTATAACTCGACCAGTGAAATTGTGAAGGCCGTACGCGATTACGAAGATGCAACTTTTCACCACGATAATAAAAGGCTACAGGAAGCTACCGACCGCATGGATCGCCTCAACGGCTGGGATTTCGACATCAAAATAAAACAAATACTTTCACGCTTGAAAATTGCCAGTTTCGATCAACGAATTGGCGAATTATCGGGCGGACAGCAAAAACGGGTAGCACTGGCCAACGTGCTCATTAACGAACCCGATCTGCTCATTTTAGATGAGCCCACCAACCACCTTGATCTCGACATGATTGAGTGGCTCGAAGAATACCTTCAAAAAATGAACAGCACCTTGTTTATGGTTACCCACGACCGCTATTTTCTCGACAGGGTGTGCAACGAAATACTGGAACTCGACAACCGAAAACTCTTTCGGTACAAGGGTAATTATTCGTATTTTGTTGAAAAGCGTGCCGAAAGGGTTGAACAACTCAAGGTTGAAGTAGAAAAGGCCCGCAACCTAATGCGAACCGAACAAGAATGGATGCGGCGCATGCCAAAAGCACGTAGCACAAAAGCCAAGTACCGCATCGATTCGTTTTCTGAGCTTAAAGCCAAGGCCTCGCAAAACCTTTCGGAAGAGCAGCTGGCGCTTAATATCAAAGCCTCGCGACTTGGGAAAAAGGTAATTGACATTTACAATGTCAGCAAAAGTTTTGGCGATTTGAAAGTGATTAACGATTTCACTTACAAGTTTGCCCGATTTGAAAAAATTGGCATTATTGGCGAAAACGGCACCGGAAAAAGTACTCTACTAAACCTCATTACTGGCGCACTTACTCCCGATAGTGGTCGCATCGAAATTGGCGAAACCGTGAAGTTTGGCTACTACCGCCAAGAAGGTATTCAGTTTGCGCCCGACCAAAAGGTGGTTGATGTGATACAAGACATTGCCGAATACATTGAAATGGGCGGCGGCGTAAAATGGAATGCCTCGCAGTTGCTTACCCATTTTCTGTTTGCCTACGAAGCCCAGCACGGCAAAGTTGAAACCCTTAGCGGTGGCGAAAAACGCCGTTTATACCTCTGTTCAATTTTAATGCAAAACCCCAATTTCCTTATTCTCGACGAGCCCACCAACGATCTCGACATTATGACCCTTAATGTACTGGAAGATTACCTCCAAAACTTTAACGGCTGTGTTGTAATTGTAAGCCACGACCGCTTTTTTATGGATAAAATTGTGGAGCACGTTTTCGCTTTTGATGAAAAAGGTATTTTGAAAGATTTTCCGGGTAATTACACAATTTATCGCGCTTACAAAGATGAAGAAGAAAAAGAAAAACGCGACGAAATACTGGCCGATAAAAAGGAAACCGTAATTGACAGACCCAAACAAAAAGCAAGCAATAAATTAACTTTCAACGAAAAACGAGAGTTTGAACAACTTGGCAAAGAGCTCGAAACACTTGAAGCCGAAAAAGAAAAGCTGGAATTATTAATGAGTTCAGGTGATGTTGACCACGAAATTATTATGGAAAAATCGGAACGCTACAACAAAGTGAAAGACCTGCTCGACGAAAAAGAACTCAGGTGGCTCGAATTGAGCGAGAAAGAAGGGTAATTAAATATGAATCAGAGATAATCGACCAAGCTGCTCATTTCTAACATTTGCATTTCGCCGTAATTTTTGTCCTGATAAGCTTCTATAAAAGCCTTGTTAATTAAAAAAAGTTCGCTATTCAAGGTATCCTGATCATAACTATTTTCAAGACTAAAATATTCATCGGGCACGTCGTCAAAATTAAGCGGGCAAAACGATAGGTTCCAGTTTTCGCCTTCATCGTCCATAAATAATATAGGCAAGCCATGCGAACGGCAAATAATTGGACGGTATTGGTAAATAGAACAAGCGTTGTTCACCAGAAAAACACACTGATCGTTTTCAGCACTACGATTCAACTCAACCAACTCATCTTTAAGATGTTCTAAAATAAAATGAAACTCAACTGGCAATAAACAAAAGTTCATACAACAACTACTGCATCCCTTTTTGCATTGAGTATGCTCACTATGAACTTCGTGTAACTGAGTACAAATGGCATCAATTTTAACACCTAATTGCCTGTATTTTTCAAAATGAAGCTTCACCTTATTATTGTTTAATTCGACTAATTTAATTGCAAATTAATGTTTATTAACGCAAATATTCAATAGAAATGCAATTTTATCGTTTATAATTAAACAAAAATAGAGAACATAAAAAAAGAGAGGTTTTGCAAGCTAATCTTTTCTATATCTTTGCACGCATGCGAAATTTAATGCTGTATATTACTATTTTCATGATTGTATCAGTTGGAGCGAACGCGCAAGGTATTCGTCCCAACAACTTAACAATGGATGAGGACACCAGTAAAGTTGACCTGTTCGATAAAGTAGCCCCGTCGAACGTGGTGCCGGCTATACGTGCTTGGCATTTGGTGGATAACTTTAGTCGCAAAAAATCAATATCGATCGATACCAGCACCATAGGTTTTCACAACTACAATCCTATATTCAAAAAAAGTATTTCGAATAACTATTTGGGCTTTGTGGGTTCACCTTACCAGAACATGCAGTTTTTCGATCGAAAACAAAATTCGAAGTTTTATTTTTTACAAGAGCTCAGTACCTATCAAACCTCCACCTCGGACATTACCTATTTCAACACAACAACTCCCTATGCCCATTTAATGTACAATGAAGGAAGCCAGGGTACCAGAAGAGCAATGCAGATATTTGATGCTTTTTTCACCCAAAACATCGATTCGCTGACAAACATTGGCTTTCAATTCGATGTAATAAAAAATGCCAGCAGCTATGCGCTTCAGGGCGCCAATCATAAGAACCTTAGTTTTTTCTTTTCACGAAACGGAACACGTTACAACGCTTATTTCAACTTTATAAATAAAAATAACGATTTGTTGAATAATGGTGGAATTACAACTCCTACCATAAACAGAAAAACAGGGTCATACCAACTGCCCACCTATTTTGGGCAAAGCCTGGAGGCCAACACCAAAAGCATTTCAATTTTCACTTCGCATGAATACCTAATGGGTAAGTTGCCTTTTTGGACTGAAAAGGACGACTCGATCAAGATAGTTTTTAAGCCCCGTTATGCGGCACAATATACCGCCGAACTCAACAATTACAAACGTTTTTTAGTTGAAAAGAGCGTCCCGACGAACTTTTTCGATACCACTTTTATTAAAAATGCCAACCATACCGACTCGGCTTACTTCACCGTTTTTAACCACACCATTCAATTAAAGGCTTTTGAAGATGAAAACAGGAAATTCACCTTTGGAAAAAGGGTTTTTATTGAAAACGAATTGGTTAAAGCAGTACATCCTCTACCTTACGGTCAGCGTATTTACACCTATTCGAATGTGATGTTAGGCGGAGAAATTTACAGCGAGAACAGCAATTTTTGGATCTGGCGGGCACAAGCCAACTTCACCCTGTTGGGTCGAAATATTGGCGATGCCATGGTGAAAGGAATGATTGAAAAACCACTGGTAATAAAGAACGACACCAGCTACCTGAACATCGAAGGGTGGTACAGCGATAGGTCGGCCAATATTTTTGAAGAACACTGGCAAAGCAATCACTTCAAATGGGAAAACAAATTTAAAAAACAGCACGAAGTTGTTTTTCGATCATCATACACTTATCCGCGCTTTAAACTGCAAGCCGGTTTCGACTACGCGCTTTACAGCAATTACCTTTACAATAACGAGCTTGCGCTTCCCGATCAATACAAAGAAGAATTCTCGGTACTGGGTGCCTGGTTAAACAAAGACTTCAAGTTTTGGTATTTTGGATGGTCAAATAAAGTGGTTTGGCAAACTGTTTCAAATACAACTGCCCTGCGATTACCTACATTAAGTGCCTACTCGTCGATTTATTTCACTCACTACCTTTTTAAAGTGATGAAAATCAACTTAGGCGCTGAAGTTTACTATCATTCTGCCTATTTTGCGCATTCTTACGAGCCTTCGACCACCCGTTTTTACGTTCAAAACGAGTTATTAACAGGTAATTACCCCTACATTAACCTTTATTTCAATGCAAAATTGAAACGCACCAGTGCATTTGCCAAATTAGAGCACGCCAATAGCCGGTTTAAGTTTGGCGAATTCTTCGGAACCCCGCACTATCCAATGGAACAAATGGCTTTTCGCTTCGGATTTTTATGGACATTTTACGACTAATTCAACGTTTTATCTACGTTAAATTTCACCTCTATTAAACTATAAAATGCTGAATATTTGGCTATTTGCCCGTTATTTGCGCAGAATTTATCAACACACTAAACTAGTTAAACAATTAAATAGTTTATTTGTTAGGAATGTTTCCCGCATAAATTAAATGCGCGAAACCGATGTTAAACTAAACGTTAAGGTTTGAAAAAACTTTCATTTTATTTATTGACTGCGTTAATAGCGCTTTCCTCATGTAACCTCACCGAAGGTAAGAAAAGCCATTCGCGCAACGAAGAGGTAACCCACAAAATTAAAAGCAACGATTTAAAAAGAATTCTAAGCGAAAAAGAATTAAAAGTTGTTGTTGACTACAATTCCACTAATTATTTTGTGTATAAAGGGCAACCAATGGGTTTTCAATACGAATTACTCAAGGCTTTTGCCAACGATTTAGGCGTCAAACTGTCTATTTCAGTTAGCAATAACCTCGAAGAAACTTTCGATGGGCTGAATAAGCAACAATACGACCTTGTAGCCAAAAACCTTACGCTTACGAAAGAACGTGCCGAATTGGTCGATTTTACCGAACCGCTGGCATTAACGAGGCAAGTTTTGGTGCAACGCCTACCACAAGGTACCGATCCCTTAACGGGAAAAACCGTTGAAGAACAACTTATACGTGAACAACTCGATTTAGCCAATAAAACCATATACGCTCAAAAGAACACGGTTTATGTACAACGTTTGAAAAATCTTTCCGACGAAATTGGCCAACCTATTCATATTGTTGAAGACACCATTTATGGCGTTGAACAATTAATTGCTTTGGTTGCATCGGGTGAAATTGATTACACGGTATGCGACGAAAACGTGGGTCTTGTGAACCAAAAATACTATCCTCAAATTGATGTTTCGACCCCCTTAAGCTTTAACCAACAAATATCGTGGGCTGTTCGAAAAAACTCACCCGAGTGGAAAACCTATATCGACCAATGGATTATAGATTATAAAAAAACCAGTGCCTACAAATACCTTTATTACAAATACTTTTCGAGCAACCGCAGTTCGCAAATTGTACAAAATGAATTTAATTCAATTACCGGTGGAAAAATTTCGGAATACGACAACCTGGTACGCGAAATATCGGCCAGGTATAACTGGGATTGGCGATTAATTGCTTCTATTATCATACAAGAGTCGAACTTCAACATTTACGCCGAAAGCTGGGTGGGTGCCATGGGCTTAATGCAGCTTATGCCACAAACAGCGGCACAATACGGCATCGTAGACATTGTAAATCCACGCGAAAACATCCGTGGCGGGCTCGAGTACCTCAACTGGCTCAACAACCTTTTTCAGCCCATTATCGAAGATAAGGATGAACGCATAAAATTTATACTGGCTTCGTATAATGTGGGAATTGGCCATGTTATGGATGCCCGTAAACTGGCCATGAAATTTGGGAAAGACCCCTCGGTGTGGAAAGACAATGTTGACCAGTTCATTTTAAAAAAATCGCAACCTCAATTCTATAAAGACCCTGTTGTAAAATGGGGCTATTGCCGGGGCGAAGAACCTTATAAATACGTAATTAACGTATTGGAACGTTACCAACACTATCTTAATGTATTGCCCGACGAGAATAATATTGCATTAGTTTCGCTTCCAGTTCTGCAATCATCATTGAAGTAGCACCCCAAATAAGATAATCATCGATAAGGAAGCAGGGAACATCCAATTTTCCAATCATTGTATCTACGCTTTTTACGGTTTGATACAAAGGGTTTAACAAACTGTCAACATCAACAATTACCATCTGTTCAACTTCGTGTTCATTTATATTGAACACCGGCTTTTTTTCCATCCAACCCACGTAAGGATGAATGGTGAAATTACTTACCGGCACATACAGCTCGCTTAGTTTTCCGAGTACTTCAATTTGTTGTTCCCCAATGCCTATCTCTTCGTTTGTTTCACGCAAAGCCGCCAATAAAGGTTTAGCCAGTTCGTGAACATCGCATTGCCCACCAGGAAAACTAATTTGCCCAGGATGGTGATTTAACTTTTCACTCCGTTTTGTGAGGCAAAGCATCAACTTATCCACGTCATTATAAAACAACATCATTACAGCGCTCTGCTTTGAAACTACATGTTTTTGAGGAAAATCATTTATTCTACCAAGCGGCATTATGCGTTGTCGGATTTCATGCACATCCACTTGCTCATTAAGGGCTAACTGCAAATCAACCTTCGTTATTTTATGCTCTTTCAACACTTAACACTTATTTTTCTTACAAAAATATAAAAACAATTGCCATTGGTTGCGAAGCACACAACAAAATTATTAGCCTTTTTTTTTAGAGTACAGGCATGGGTATACCACGCAAGCAATATGAACAAAGGGGAAATTGGAAACACTTGATTAGAAATACGTATTGAAAAGAATTTGATGGTGGACAAATAGGAGAGATGAGTAATACTACAAGTAAAAAACTCAAAAAGAAGCACCTTTTTATTTAAACTTTCACATGACAAACATTAAAAAAAGTTATTAACTTTGATACATCAATTCATATTAAAGGGGGATGGGTGTGAGAAAATTATTAATAATTTTATTATTATTTTTAAGCCATAGCATAGCCGTTTTAGCTAGCAATCAAGTTTACTTTGATCAAATATCAATTAATGACGGATTATCTAATGGCTGGGTCAGGTGCTTTTATCAAGACAGATACGACTTTACATGGGTAGGTACTTCCGACGGATTAAACCGATTCGATGGAAATGAATTTAAAGTGTATCGTCCTATTTTGGAGGATGGTTCATATCAAGGAAATTTTACCGTAAATTTTGTTACTGCAAAAAACAACGATACCCTTTGGGTTGGTACCGATTCGGGTTTATATGCTTACAGCTACCTCTCCGATGAATTTAAGTTAAGTAAAATCGCTTTAAGACAAATTCCTATTTTATCATACGCTATCGACCTAAGCGGGAGGCACTGGTTTGGCAGCAACACTGGTGTTTATATGGTTAATCAGAATAATGAAATTGAAAAATCTTATGAATTTTCTCCGAACCAATCAAACACCATCAACGATAACTATATCAACACAATACACGTCGACAAAAAAAACAATATCTGGCTGGGTACTAAAAACGGACTTAGCCTGTATTTACCCGATACTGACTCGTTCATGCAATTTCATGCCGATGGAAATAAGGGATCTCTATCGGGAAACGACATTACAGCAATTACCGAAGACAATAGCGGAAATATATGGCTAGGGATCTCAATAAACGGAGTGAACCTGATAGAGTACAAAAATAATTCTTACTCATTCATACCTATTACCGATGGTGCTGTTATTGATCTTTTAGTGGATTCGGATAATCTTTTATGGATTGGGCACGGAGCAGGAGGAGGAATAACCCGCATCAATTTGAATAATTTTTCACCCGATAACTTTCAGACAGAACAACTAATATTCAACCCTTTCGATCCAAGAACAATTTCCGACAACTCAATTGTTTGCCTATACGAAGATAAATTTAATGACATTTGGGTTGGAACTTTTAGTAAAGGAATCAGCTTTCACAGCAAATGGGCTAAAAAAATTGAAGTCGTTCAAGAAATGTACGGTTCCACACAATCAATTGGGAATAACATGGTGAATGGTTTTCTCGATGACGAAGATTATTTATGGATTGCAACCGAGGGTGGCCTCGATCGGCTCGATAAAAAAACAGGTTTATTTAAACACTACCAAAACATACCCAACGATCCCTACAGTTTGGCCTCCAATTCCATTTTCAGTTTATTTAAAGACAGCCGAGACAACCTTTGGATTGGAACTTGGTCGGGAGGCTTGCATCGTTACGACCGTGAAAACGATCGATTCAAACGATTTTTGCCTGACGAAAAACCCGGTTCAATCAGCAACATAAATATATTCAGTATAAACGAAGATAAAGAAGGCAACTTGCTGGTAACTACCAATGGAGGTGGCTTTAATATTCTCGATTACAAAACAGAAACGTTTTCTGTTTTTCAGCACAACAATGACGACACGTGTAGCATTAGCGATAATTCTATGGATAACGTTTACGTAACCAAGAGGGGTGAAATTATTATCGGACTGTACTCGCTTGCTAATCGTTTTAACAAAGACGAGAATTGTTTTGAAGTGATCGATATTAAACCGCAAAATTCAGAAGATATTATTACTGGAAATATTATTACAATATTTGAAGATAGCAATGAAAACCTATGGTTTGGAACCAGCACCGGGCTTATTAAGTACAATCTTGAAACGAACAAATCGCTTGAATATACCGTTAAAAACGGTCTCCCTTCGAACACCATTCTCAGTATCGAAGAAGATAACAATGGGAATCTTTGGATGGGAACTGGATTGGGACTTACAATGTTTGTGCAAGGTGCCAATTCACCTGAAACAATCAAGTTTCATAACTTTGATTCAAATGACGGACTCCCCTCTAACGACTTTAAAAAACGCTCATCGCATAAGAACAGTGAGGGCTATCTCTATTTCGGAACATCAAATGGATATATAAAATTTAATCCAGAGGATATCAGTTTCAACAAGAAAACTCCAAATGTGGTACTTACAAAAATGGAGTTTCTCGACCCGCTTTCATCCGAAAAGAACAAACTAAAACCAATAATTTTCAATATTAATCAAATTGAACAAATTGAACTAAAATATGGATTTGCCGATTTTACAATTCATTTTGCTGCCTTAAACTACTTAAACCCCAAAGCCAACCAATACAAATATATACTTGAAGGGTACGATAACAATTGGATTGAAAACACCCAAAAAAGATCGGCTACTTACACCAACATTAAGCCCGGCCAATACACCTTTAAGGTTTACGGATCAAACAACGACAATGAATGGTCAGAAAACCCCAAAACACCAAAGATCATCATTATACCACCTTGGTGGAATACTTTGACATTTAAAATAC
>DATERL010000114.1:0-23716 GCA_035271585.1 Prolixibacteraceae bacterium | reverse complement strand
AAAGCGATCAGAATTAGCGAAAACGAACACAGTATTTTTGGTAACAACATCACTATCGGCGTTTGTTCAACCTGCGATCCCCGAGTCGACGAGGCTTCGCGGCAACGTCAATTGAACATTGTTGAAATGATTGCCAACAAAATTTCGAGCAGAATTAAAGTTCCAACCTCCGACAACATCAGGGTGGTTTGGAGTCCCGTTTTAATCGACGGTGAAAAAGAAGCCGATATAGTTGCCCGTCAATTCAAATCGGAGGGCGTTGGTATTTTGGTTTGTACACCCGACACCTGGGCTTTTCCTCAACTTACTTTAATGAGTTTATTGGCTCAATTTCCTAAAAACACACCTTTAAACATAACTTGTGGCAACAGCGCTCCAAAACCAGGGGTTGTATTTGCACAAGCCGTAAATGGCGCTTTTGCCCAACAAGGAATTCTTTCTCATTTAAACATTGGCAATTGGAGCGACAACGGACTCAAGCCCGAAATCACACCTTCGACCATAGATAATTTAGTGGAATGGCTTTATGCTGCCATAACTAATGTTGGCCTTAAAGGACGTCGGGTGGTTTGTTTTGGACACGACTCGATGGGCATGGAAACCGCACTCACCCATGTTAACGCCACCCGCGAAACATTTGGAATTGAGGTTACCCGCCTCGACATGAAACTATTGGCCGACAAACTCACCAAAAAAGACTACGATAAAGAAGAACTAAAAGCATTGCGTGCATGGCTTGTAGGTGGTCTGAAAGATATTGAAATCGCACCAAACAATGGCAGCGAACTACTCGATCAATCATTGTCGATGTACTTGATTATGCGCGATTTGCTATCTGAACTCAACGCAGTAGGCGGCGCTTTTATGAACCAACTTGAATGGGGCAGCGATCGCAGGGGCATTCCAATGCCTATTTGCGACATGGCCGAATCGCTCTTCAACTCGACATTTGACCACAACGGCCCTAAAAACGTAATTCCTTTTGGCACCGAAGCCGACATGCAAGGAACTCTAACTATGCTTTTTAAAACATGGTTAACCGGTGGCAACCCTCCACTGTTTATGGACTTCAGAAAAGTATGGAGCCCCAACGAATTGGTTGATAAAGCCAAAGAATTAGGAATTCGTGTAAACGGCGATGAGCTATGGGCACTCAAAGGCATTGTTGATGGCAACAACTCAGGTTCGGCCAGTTTGAACTGGGCTGGTTTGCCTGGCGATAAAAGCCAATCGCTATTAAAAAGAATATCGATGCCCGCAGCCGAACCGGGTTATTTTCCTGGTGGTGGCAACAGTGTAACATTTGTTTCGCCAGGCGGCATTCAAGGTATTGCCAGCCGCTTAACCTACAGTTTTCTTAGCGGCATGTTCAGTTTAATTTGGGACGAAGCCCAAACAGTTAACCTGCCCGATAAATTATCCAATTTTGTTGCCAACAGCTCAAACGTAACCTGGCCTCACAGTTGGATAGTTCCGAAATATGCCACCATGACCGAATACAAACAATATGCACCAGCCAACCACTTCCACATGATTTGGGGTCTTAAACCGTCGGTATTGGAATATTGGATGGACTTGTGCAATGTGGTATCGGTTGCACCATGGCAAGCACGTCCGGCATTTATTGAAGGAACCGATCGGCCTCAACCGCTATTGCACCTGATTAACGGAGGCGAATATGCTGCTAAAAAACTAAGGGCGAAAGGAGCTTAAAATGAAACCATTTTCGTGCCTTGCCATTGATATGGGCGCTGGCAGCATACGCGTTGTTCAAGGTGTTTTTAACAAACAACTCGAATTGCGAGAAATTCATCGTTTCGAAAATGAATACGAACAAATTGATGGACACTTGCGCTGGAATTTGGACAAAATAACAAGCGGAATTGACATAGGAATTAAAAAGGCCTATGCCAATTCCGATATTCCCATTTTAAGTATTGGAGTCGATTCGTGGGGAGTCGATTTCGTATTAATTGGCAAAGATGGGCTACCACTTGAAAATCCGGTATCTTATCGTGATACCCGAACAAAAGGGATGCAAGAACAATGGAATCAAACCCTAAGCGATTTTGAAACGTTTAAACGAACAGGCATTAACTACAACATTTTTAATAGCCTGTATCAATTTGAGAGCATAAAAAATACCGCCGTATTAAAACGAACCAGCAGGGTGCTTTTCATGTCCGATTACATCAACTATTATCTTTCGGGTAAAATGGCCAATGAACTAACGTTGGCAAACACCAGCCAACTATTAAATATTGAAACCAGCAATTGGGATCCTTTGATAATAAAAGAACTGGGACTTACCAATATCCTCACCAATCAACCAGTGAGTTCGGGTACAAAGTTGGGTACATTAAAACAATTCAAAGCACCATCAACTGAAGTCATTGCAGTTGCTGGTCACGACACGGCCAGTGCTGTTGCTGCGCTTAATACAAATCAACAAAATGCAGCTTTTATATCAACAGGAACTTGGTGCATTGTAGGCATTTTTTCGGATAAGCCATTACTGAGCGAACAAGCATACAAGTTTGGAGTTACCAACGAAATGACCCACGAAGGTAAATTCAGACCACTTAAAAACCTGATGGGACTTTGGCTTATCCAACAACTAAAAGCGGCATTTGGCAACATTCATTCCTACGAGCAAATTGATCAAATAGCAACAGCTCTGCAAGCAAGTACCTACCTTATCGACCCATCGGATAAGCTGTTTTACAATCCTGAAAACATGAAAATAGCTTTCGATCAATATCTATCAAACAAGTACGGTATTGTTTTCGAAAATGAAGCGCAATATTACCGCTGTGCTTTCGACAGTTTGGCCAACTCGTTCATGGAGAGCCTATCGGTTTTTGAAAAAATTAGCGGCAATACAATTGATATTGTGCACATTACAGGGGGTGGTGCAAAATCGGAATTACTATGTCAGCTCACGGCAAATACCACACAAAAAATTGTAAAAGCCGGCCCTGTTGAAGGCGCCGTTACTGGAAATTTAATGATTCAAGCTTTATCATTGAAAAAATTTAAAAGTCAACCCGAGGCTGATTCTTATTTTACAAAATCGATGAAAGTAAAAACTTACAATCCGTTTTAAATAGGAAGGTTTCCTGTAAAAACCACTTTTAAAACCAACACCACTACAAAAACCATAATAAACGATCCCGAGACCTTATTGAACCACCATAAAATATTCAGATTAAAATGATGTCTGAAACGATTAACTGTTAGCGATATAAAGACCCACCAACCCATTGCTCCACTTAAGAAACCTGTAATAAACACAATGGGCGAAGCAAGGTGGTGTATATTAAAAACAATGTTTGTACTGGCAAAAACTACTATATAAGCCAATAAAATAACTGGATTAGAGAGTGCAAATGCAAAAGCCGAGAAAAAACATTTAACTGGACTTGCACCCTTTCGTTTAAACTTTCGAACAGCCGATACGGGGTGCGAATTAAAAATATAAAAACCAAGAACAAACAATGCAATAGCGCCAATAATCTGAATTACTGCTTGATGTTCCCTTAAGAAGCTAATAATGTACGAAACACTAAAACCGGCAAACAAAGCCCAAATTGTATCGGTAACGGCAATGCCTAAACCTGAGTAAATCCCTGACTTTAAATCCCTGTTGGCCGTGCGTTGAATAACCAATACAGCCATTGGCCCAACCGGTACCGAAACTAATAAGCCTGCCAATAATCCCTTGAAAAATAAATCAACTAACATTCCTTAATAAAATAAACCGACTAACACAAACTATCATTAACTTTTTGCAAATATAATCCTCTGTGAACAATTCGCCCACTTAAAGAACGTTAATATTCATTGAAATATTATTTTTGCAGTACATGAACAGATTATATTTACTCACAAGCATATTATTTGTTGTTTTATTTGTTTCCAAACTACCCGCACAAACAAGTAACGCAACACTTTACGGTATAGTTTCCGACGAAGAAGGAAACCCTATCGAGATGGTTAACGTTGCATTAAAAAATTATCCCTTTGGCACTTCCACCAACCGAAAAGGCGAATTCTTGTTACGTATTCCTTCGGGGCGCGAAATTATTGTTGGTTTTTCGTCGATGGGTTACACAATACACGAAAAAACTTTCATTTTCAAAGCCGATGATAATGCACAATATAACGTTACGCTAATTTCTAATTACACCGAACTTGACGAGGTTGTTGTGAGCGGGCAGACCCAAACTTCGGGTAATATTGTTCGCATTAACCCTAGGGCTGCCGACCGCTTGCCCGACGTGGGGGTTGGCACCATCGAAGGCGTGCTCAAAACCCTTCCCGGCGTTACATCGAGCAACGAACTCAGCAGTCAGTATTCGGTTCGTGGCGGAAGCTTCGACGAAAACCTGGTTTACGTGAACGACATTGAAGTTTACCGTCCCTACCTTGTGCGCTCGGGACAACAAGAGGGTCTTAGCTTTGTAAACAGCGACATGGTATCGTCCATCGAGTTCTCGGCCGGTGGGTTCGATGCCAAATATGGTGATAAAATGTCGTCGGTATTGGATATAAAATACCATCGTCCACGCGAATTTTCAGCCTCGGCATCAATCAGTTTACTGGGTGGTAAAGCTCATGCCGAAGACATTAGCAAGAACAAAAAATTTACGTATAATATGGGGGTGCGTTACAAAACCTTCCAGTATTTACTCGGAAGCCTAGAAGAAAAAGGCGACTACAACCCATTATTTATCGATTACCAAGGCTTTTTTACCTACGCTTTGAGTAAAAAAACAGAATTGGGTTTTTTGGGTACGGCTTCGATGAACAGTTACCAATACGTACCTACTACCCGGGTTACAACAACCGGAATTTGGAACGATCAAAATAAATTAACCATCAACTATAAAGGACAGGAAATTGACCGTTTTCAAACCATAACCGGCTCATTTTACCTCCAATTTGACCCCACGCGTAACGCCTATTTCAAATTTATTGCTTCGGCCTTTAACACCGACGAGCAAGAAACATTCGACATTATTGGTGCTTACCTTTTAAATAAAGTTGAAAACGCTGGTACCGTGGAGCAAGACGACTCGTCGATGAATATTGGCATCGGTAGCTACCACGAACACGGACGCAATTTCTTTAATGCTACAGTAGCAGGCCTTTCGCACCGAGGGGGGGTAAAAGCAGGCAATCACTTTTTACAATGGGGGCTCGACTTTAAACACGAAATCATCAGCGATAAAATGAACGAATGGGAAAGCCGCGATTCAGCAGGCTATTCGTTACCTTACTCCAACAAAGAGGTAAAGCTCTATTATGTTGCCAAACCCGACGACAACCAACACCAAGGGCAACGATACATGGGTTTTATGCAGAATACTACCCGCTTAACCACCAACATAGGAGAACTGTTGATTACTGGTGGCGTTAGAGCGCATTATTGGAGCTATACCGATAAAATTACGATAAGTCCCCGAATATCAGCATCCTTGCAAACCGGAGTCAAACATGACATTATTCCCCGAATATCGTTAGGGTGGTACCACCAACCCCCTTTTTACCGCGAAATAAAAGACCTTTACGGAAATGTCAACCCAAACATTCAAACCCCCTACTCTATCCACGCAGTAGCTGGACTCGATTATTCGTTTGTTGCCTGGGAACGCCCTTTCAAACTCACTTTCGAAACCTATTATAAATGGCTTCGCGACCTGATTCCCTACCAAATTGAAAACGTAAGGGTTCGATATTTATCCAATCTTATTTCGAATGGTTATGCTTACGGTGCCGATTTTAAGGTGAACGGCGAATTTGTAAGTGGTACGCAATCGTGGGTGAGCATGTCGTTAATGAAAACCGAAGAAGACATACCGGGCGACTACAAACGTATCGATGACGGAAAAAATATCGTATCGGTTGGCTATATACCGCGTCCCTCCGATCAGCGCTTTAAATTCAGCATGTTTTTTCAAGACTACATGCCCGGACTACCTCACTACCAAATGAACCTAACCGGGCATTTTATCACCGGAGCGCCCTACGGCCTACCACGCAGCGAACGCCACACACAAATAGCCCGTATCGAATCGTACCGGAGGGTTGATATTGGTTTTACACGGCTATTGGTTACCAATAGTAAAAACCTTACCAAAATAAATTTCCTAAACCGCTTAGAATCGGCCGACATCAGCCTCGAGGTATTCAATATAATGGACATCAAAAACACATCGTCGTACTTCTTCATTACCGACATCTATAATAATTTCCATTCAATACCGAATCGCTTAACCGGCATCACCTTTAACCTTAAATTATCGGCCACTTTCTAAACCGTATTTATACCGTTATAAAATGATGGCAAAGCCTACAGATAAGAAATTTAAAAAGACGAAAGACAAATTTCAAAAAGCAGAAAAACTTCAAATACACAAACTTAAACCAGCGTATTCCGATTCTTTAAATACAATGCCAAGCGATCCATTCCTTCCTTGATATTTTCAATTGAATTGGCATACGAAAAACGCAGAAATCCTTCGCCATTTTCACCAAAATCGATACCGGGAGTAACCCCAACATGGGCTTTTTCCAAAATATCGAAAGCCAGTTTATAACTATCGTCGGAAATATGGCGGGCATTTACAAACACATAAAATGCGCCCGTGGGTTCAACCGCAATATTAAAGCCCAAGCCTTTTAAACGATCAATAATATACAAACGTCTTTTATTGTATGTTTCCTTCATTTGGGCAACATCACATTCGGCCGAGCGCAAAGCAGCAATACCAGCGCGTTGAGCTGTTGAGCTGGCACATATAAACAAGTTTTGTTGTAGTTTTTGCATCGGTCTGATGTATTCAAGGGGCGCAACAACGTATCCTAGGCGAAGGCCAGTCATGGCATAACGCTTCGAAAAACCATTGAGCACAAAGCATTTTTTCGAAAACTCAAGCATCGAATGTGCCTTGCCTTCATAAACCAAACCATGATAAATTTCGTCGGAAATAATGGGCACATTAAATTTGGCCAATTGCTGCATCAACTCAGCCGACAATAAATTTCCGCTTGGATTCATTGGGCTATTAATTAAAATGGCCTTTGTTTTATCGCTAATGCGTTTACAAATTTCCTCGGGCCGATATTGAAAGCCATCTGCTTCGTAAACCGGAACTTTAACTGCCTTAGCATCGATAAAGCGTAAAAAATTAGCATAGCAAGCATAACCCGGATCCGACAAAATAACTTCGTCGCCCGGATTGCAGAGGGCGCCCAATACCAGCAAAATGGCTGGCGAACTTCCCGAGGTAACAATAATTTGTTCGGGCAAAATGCTCACATTATATTCTTGCTTATACTTCTTCACAATTTCGGCCCTCAGCTCGGGATCGCCCAAACTGTGGGTATAATGCGATCGGTTTTCGGTATAAGCATCCATGGCAGCATTGGCAACACACTTGGGCAGGCAAAAATCGGGTTCTCCCACTTCGAGGTGAACTACATTTATTCCCTGACGTTCCATTTCGGACGCTTTTTCCAAAACTTCCATTACAATAAATGGCGATATTTGCTCTGCTCTTTGAGAAATCATTTTGATAATTTTTGGTTTTTTTGCTTTAAGGCAAATGGTTTTCATATTAACGATTTACAAAAGTAAAATGAATGATTACTTTTGAGGCAATGAAAGCAATTATTTTTTCAGCAGGATTGGGCACAAGGTTAAAACAACACACCGAAAACCGCCCGAAAGCATTGGTCGAAATCAACGGAAAGCCGTTGTTATGGCATGCTATTCATAAACTTACACAATCGGGCGTTCGGCTTATTGTTGTAAATGTGCATCATTTTGGCGATCAAATAATCGATTACATTCAACAAAACCATTTTGATGTGCCGATTTTAATTTCCGACGAACGCAACGAACTGCTCGATACCGGAGGTGGTTTACTAAAAGCAGCCTCATTACTACAAGGCAACGAACCCATCATTGCCTACAATGTCGATATCCTATCGAGTATCGACCTGAACGCAGTTATTGATTACCATAACCAAAACAAAGCCCTGGCAACCTTGGTGGTGCGCAAAAGGCAAACCAGCCGCTATTTACTGTTTGACCCAGCAATGCAACTGAGCGGTTGGATCAACAAAGCCAATAACGACCATATTATCACTTCGCCCGAATTTGGCAATTCGCAAGCACTTGCTTTTAGTGGCATTCAAATTCTTTCGCCTCAAATTTTTGAACACATTAGCGAAACAGGAAAATTTCCTATTATTCAATTGTATTTGCGGTTATCGAAAACCGAAAAAATAATGGCCTTCAACGATGAATCGGATTTTTGGCTCGATGCCGGCAGGCCCGAACATTTAATAATTGCTGAAGAATGGATAAATCAAAAGCTATAAATTCAACGAACTAACCACAGCAGCAACAGCGCTTTCGTTGTTAGTTAAGTCAATGAAGTGGCAATGCTCCTTTAAGGCTTCCACCCCATTTTTCAGTAAAAAGGGAAATTCAACAAAGTCAAACATATCGGAATCGTTATAATCGTTACCTATGCCAATGGTGTGTTTGGGATCGATATTTAACAATGAACACAGCCAAGCAATTCCATGCCCTTTCGAAACCGTTTTGGGGAAAATTTCGAGCCAAGTAAAATCGGGGTTTAGCGGCGAAGTAGCACGTATTACTTTAACGCCATCGTGGGCCATGTAAACTTCATCAATAACACGGTTAACGTATCCATCGTGGTTCGCAATGACAATCATAATTTGCCCGGCCTCGCGGGGATACTCGGCTTCAGTAAGCTCTAAATAGTCGCCTTCGTGGCGCTTGAGGTAGCTTTCGTATTCATGACAACTACCAGCTCCTTTATGAAACCAAAAAAGATTATTTTGAGGAATGGGCCTAAAAACGAAAAAATTAAAACCTAACAAAACCAGGTAACGCATAAGATCATTGACCACCTGTTTTTCAAAATGCTCGCTAATGAGTAATTGTTGATTTTTCCAATCGTAAATTCCGGCTCCCGACGAAAAAACGACATAATCGAAAGGGGCATCCAACGAAAGTACTTCCCTCACTTTAAACAAGCTGCGCCCCGTAGCCGCTACACGCACAATTCCGGCTTCAGCCAATCGTTCGAGCGAGTTCCAGTCGAGTTCCGAAATGCTTTTATCACTTCGCAACAAAGTACCATCCAAATCGGTAGCCAATAGTTTTACGGTACTGTTCAAATGCATTAAATTATTTTTAAAGTTTAAAAACCGCGTTACAATAATTCATATAAAAGACCTTGCGTTAACATCAAAACAGAAAATAATTCAGTAATAGGAATTTTTTATTGTTGTATTAAAAGCTAATGTAAGTCCTCATTAATAAGTGCGCTGCCAAATTATAAATAGTCAATTACTTAACGATTGCAAATACCGTTAAAAGGACAATAACTGCATAGTCGATCATCGTTCGTTTGAAGAAAATGAATTTCGGGATCAGCAAGCTGATTGAGCAATAAGGTAAGTCCATCTCGAAAAGCAGTTGCATTGGCCTGATAAATCAACAAACCATCACCCATGGTGAAAAACGGGTCAAAATCGGCCTTAAAAATGCCACGTGCGCCGTAAACAGCAGGCACAACCGGCAACTGTTCATTTAAAGTGTTTACTACCCCACCGGCGTAAATCATAGTTTGAAAAGCTGCTTTATTGCGATTACTATTATTGAAAAACAACTTTTCAATCTCCTTTACATTTTGATCAGCTTTACCCGTTTTATAATCAACCACCCTAATTCTATCACCTACCCGGTCGAGTCGGTCAATGGTTCCACCCACTTTAACGCCTAATAATCCATTTATTGTTGTTACATTATAATGGTCGTAATACCCCTTTTCGAGTGCTATTAAAGTGAAGGGAGCAATGCTTATGTCATATTTCAGTATTCGAACCACAAACTTTTTTATAATATCGTAAACCAAAAGATTACGACCATTCAGGTTTATTTTACCGCCTTTGAAATACTCTTTTTCGAGCGCATATTGCAAACTTGTATCCAGCAATTTCCGATTGGCAATCAAACTTTCGACATCACTTTTTTCAACTATTTTTCCTTCAAAAGGCTGATAAAGCTGTTCAAGTGCCACGTGAGCAATTCGGCCAAACAACAAGTGATCAATATCCTCAGTCACATCGTCGATTTCGGATATGCCTTCGATATATTTAAAAAAGAATTTCAAAGAACAATCGATATAAGTATTCAGGGCACTAGGTGACACTGCTCTGCCGGTCAAATAGTTTTCAATTTTTGCCAATACTCGTTGATCTTTAAAAACACTAATAGTTTTATGCTCAGCCGGATCAAAATTAAAAACAGCCTGTTTTTCATTAATATGCAAATGTTTGGCTTCGTATTTCAACTGTGTTGCAAAACGGCTCACTTCGCCTTTCGACATGCCATCGGTACGCGAATCGTAAACAAGGCTCACATTTTTTGCACGTTGAATAAGTCGGTAAAAATAGTAGGCATACATGGCGTTGCGCTGTTCAATAACCGGCAAACCAAATCCTTTTCGCAACGAATATGGAATAAACGAATGTTGGTGCGGATTTCCAGGCAGTTTATCGTCGTTAAACGAAAGCAAGATGAGGTTATCGAAATCGAGGCAACGGGTTTCGAGAAAGCCCATTATTTGGGTACCCGATAATGGTTCTCCCTCAAAGGGGATCATCAATCGGTCGAGCTGACGGAGCAAGAGTTGATAAAATAACTTTTTCGAAAGATTTCCCGCCATCTTCCCCTCGGTGTCGATCAAGGAATCGAACAACCTGTTTGTAGAAAGATAGAGTTGGTAAAGGGATTCTTTGAGTAATTTTTCGTCATCGTTGGTATGGGCAAAAACGTGTTTAATAATTTGTTGCAGATAGCTCTGGCAATGAGCCGCAGATTCGGGCAAATCAAAAATCAACTTTAACAACACTTGATCTTTAAAGTCATCAATGTTAAGGTAAATTTTATTTTCCTTTTTAACCTTTTCAAGCAACAGTTCGGTAAAATTTCCCAAACGAGCTTTTATTAGTGGGTTACTCAACAGTCCCAATACATTTCGATAATAGAACAATTGTTTCCCATTTGGGTCGGGACGACTGTTCTTGTCAATATCGACCAAACCTTTCACCATCGCATAAACCGTTGAGTTTTTCACTGGAAAGCCCATGGTAATATTAAACTCGCCCAAGTTGGAGGGCAGAACATTCAACATACCAGTAAGCAAAGTTTCGTCGCACAAAACAATGGCTGTATTATCGAAGCGTGAGTTGACCCTTTCCTCGTTAGATTCGATCCAACTGGCGGCCAACGAAGCCTGTCCCGAAAAACCAGGAACTGACACCACATCAACTTGATGGAGCGAGGAGAAGCTATCGAAATGGGGAACAAAACCCGCGGGCATTGGAAATCGTTTCAAGTTAGCATTCATAAATAACCCCGCCTCGTGTTTGGCATCATCCATGTAATAATTATCGAAATCCCAGAAAAAGTCAGTTGCTGCATTTTTCTGCAAGAATTCAAAAATTTTAGTCTCGCATTGATTCAGCGCGTTAAACCCTACAAAAGCAAAATTCGAAGTTCCAACTTCACCAAATGCTTTGTTCATATTTTCGGCTACCTGACGGTAAATTAACCCTTCGTAGGCATAACCCTGTGCCAAAAGATGCGTTTTAAAGCGCTCATAAATCGTGTAAAGGTTTTTCCATATCGTAGTAAATTGTTTTTTACTATCGGAATCGCGCGCATTGAGAAAATTACTCCAAAAGGTCGATAAATAGGCCAACTGTTCTTCGCTTAAAAAATCGAAACCGGCATCGAGAGCCCTTAAAGATTCAATATTCCCAAAAAGTTGCTTGGCGTCAACCAAATATTTATCAATGTCGTTAAAATCGGACAACATCATTTCGCCCCAATAAAAAAACTCATCGAGCGTTTCTGTTGTATTTGTAACTTGGCTATATACCTTGTAAAGCTCAATAACCAAACGGTTTTGATCCATTAGCTTTAAGCCCGAGCCATGGACAATCATTTCAGATATGGTGGTAACTTCGGGGGAAAAAACAGGCTTATCGACCAGTTCGCTCAAATATTTTTGAAAAAACAAACCTGCCCTGCGGTTAGGAAAAACAACAGTGAGGGTTACCAGTTGGTTTTGATATTTGTGGTATAGAAAATCGGCTACTTGATAAAGAAACTTATTCATGATAATAATTGAAGTGTTATTTTTTTTTAAAAATATTGATTTTTGCATAGAAAAAAGTCAAAAAGCATAGAATTAAATTTTTGATTTATTTTTAAGGTATTAACCACTAAACGACAATAATTTAAACCAGAAAAAAAATCATCGTAAACGTTTGCAAAAGGGGTTACATGTAAATTTTTAGTTGTTTTTTTCACAGTTATGAAAAATAATTCTATATTAGCAAAGCATTTTAGAAAGATGGTTATTGTTTTTCATGAAATTAATTTTAATGAAATTATAATCTTCCTTTTCTCTTTAAACCATCATCTATTTTCTGATCTAACTAAACTATGAACAGCCGGGTTATCAAACAGATAACCCGCTTTTCTTTTATAGCATCAGTCCATTAAAAACAATCATTTAGATAACCCTAGGTTTTTAAAGTAAAAAATACTCATTTTAGAGAAATTTTTATTTTTTCGAACTTAAATGCACTTTATTTGTATTATTATTCATGAAAAATCGAAAAATGAACAATAAATTCAAAATATACACAAAAACTGGCGACGATGGCACCTCTGGACTGATTGGAGGCACACGGGTAAAAAAATCGGACCAACGACTCGAAGCATATGGAACCGTTGATGAGCTCAATTCGTGGGTTGGCCTAATCAAATCCATCCCAATTGAGCCTAAAATCGACAATACTCTTGAACTTATTCAAAATAAGCTTTTTGTTATTGGCTCGAAATTGGCAACCGATTATGATAAAACTACAAACAAACAGTCCCCGCTTCCGTGTAATAGTCAAGATATTGATCATCTCGAAAGTGAAATTGACCGCATGCAAAATGACTTACCTCCGCTCACTAATTTCATATTACCAGGTGGCAACCAGCTTGCAGCTTACACGCATTTAGCCCGAACGGTGTGCCGTAGGGCTGAGCGACGCATCTCTGTTCTCGATACCAACATCAAAGATCTAAACAATATTGGTATTTTCATAAATAGACTAAGCGATTATCTCTTTGTATTAGCACGTTACATCAATTTCAAAAAAGGAATTGAAGAGACAAAATGGATAGCTGATAAAAGATAAGCTAAAAGTGCTATTAAAATTGAAAAAATTTTTTATATTCGCAAAAAATTAAGCATTTATTGTTAATCATAAATTAACTATGTACTGGACATTAGAATTAGCCTCAAAACTGGAAGACGCTCCTTGGCCAGCTACCAAGGATGAGCTTATTGACTTTGCCATCCGTTCGGGGGCACCGTTAGAAGTAATTGAAAACCTTCAAGAAATTGAAGACGAAGGTGAGATTTATGAGTCGATTGAAGATATTTGGCCAGATTATCCTAGCAAAGATGATTTTTTCTTCAACGAAGACGAGTATTAACTTCATTATTGAAAAATACAAAGAGACCATAGCGTCTCTTTTTTTTTGCCTTAAATCTAAGCATCACATCGAAATGTTTTGTAAATTGTTGGAGTAGCCCTTAAGCAATATTTGATGAAAAAGAGAAAGTTTATTCTGGGTAGTTTATTACTCTTAACCCTAGTTCTAATTGGAATAGTTCGGATTGTACTTAAATCAGAAATTTCTGAATATCAAAAAGAAAGACTCGATTTTTTTACCTATTTTATTGAAGAACAAAATAACAAACTGCTCACTTCGTATCACGAAATTGCAGCGTTTGCAAACTCAACAATTGAAAATACACCAGAACTGTGCTCCCTGCTTGCTGTCATTAATGAAACACCACTCCATTTAGAACCAGAATTCAAAATACAAACCAAAAAACTTTATCAAAACCTGCAACAAGCAGGATTCAATCACTTGGTATTTATTACAGCAAATCAAGATTCGATAAACCTTCAACCATTACATTTAGCCAATCATGGTATTTGTATAAACAGCTTCGAAACCGAAATTAAAAGAAACTTGCCCGACGAAGGATTAAAATTTTACAATAATGAATGGCTGTATGTTTTCAGCTATCCCTATTACAGCAAAAATCAATTTATAGGCTGCATCGAAATTGGGTTTAGAGCTGAGAAGCTAATGGATAGTGCCTATTCAGCAACTTCGATCAACAAACCAGGGTTGATGTTTGCAACTCAAACCAGCTCTTCAAAAACCGACTCTTTAGCTCAAAAAACACAAATAAACCGCCTTCGGCTTGAACAATGCCATATCTGCTTCAACTTTGACGGTAGTGTGTTCGAAAGCAAAAAAATAAAGCATATTTTAAATAAAAAACTAGAACAATCGATGCAAAACAAGTTGCAAAAGGGTTTTTCGATTTACCTGAACAACAATAAAAACGCTTCGGCACTTAGCTTTGCACCTATAAAACAGTATTCAAATCACCATTCGCAAGCCTATGTTGTCACCAATAACTACGATTATGTTTTAGGAAAAGTTAAGGAAATCAACAATGCGATATTCATCATCAACGTATTCATTATCATATTCATAATGATCGGTTTTAGCATTACTATCATCAACCGAATAAAACTGATTAAAGAAAAACGGGAAATGCAGAAATCAGCCATCCATTTAAAGGAAATGAATCAATCAAAAGACAAATTTTTTTCGATTATTGCCCACGATTTAAAAAATCCATTCAATGGTATCATGGGGCTTTCAGGGTATTTATTAAGCGATTACAAAAATGTTGACGATCAAGAACGTCAAGAAATTATCAACGACATAAACATAGCCTCAAAAAATGCTTTCAACCTATTACAAAACTTATTGGAATGGACACGGGCACAAAGCGGGACAATAAAAAACAATCCGGTTCCAATTAATCCAAAACACATTATTGAGCTCGCGCTCGAAACAGTTACCAATTTAGCAAAGAACAAAGATATTACGCTAGTTGAAAAATATCTCGCTACTAATAAAGGCTTTGCCGACGAAAACTTAATTGCCACAGTGATTCGCAACTTAGTTACCAACGCAATAAAATTCTCGCCGCGAGGCAGCCAAGTAGAAATAACAGTAAACCAGCATTTAGACGAAGTGTTTTTTGAGGTAAAAGACTATGGCATAGGCATTAGCCACGACGATATCGATCAACTTTTCCGTATTGATGTCAACTTTCATAAACAGGGTACCGAAAAAGAAACTGGAACCGGGTTGGGCCTTAAACTTTGTAAAGAATTTGTCCAATACTGCGGTGGCCGTATATGGGTAATAAGTGAACTTGGTAAAGGCAGTTCGTTTTATTTTACTATTCCCAAGTCCGAAAATCAAAGTTAAAAATGTTAGCCGCTGAATATTGGTTATCAAAAAAGTGCAACTCCAGATAAGCAAAAAAAAGATTGATTTTGTTTTTTCGTATCCATAACCAGTCAATTTACCTTACAAACCATATTATACAATGCTAAAGTATTATATTGTATGGCACCACCCCTAATGTCAATTAGCACCATCGATTGAAGTAGAAAAAATTGCAAGAAAAAAAATTGATAATGATTGCAGTGCAGTTCCAATGATATGATTTAATGACAATACAGGTAAATTTCAAAGGTCAAAAGGATAAGGAGTTTCCTGAATCAACTTGATCTATTTAGCATCGGAATTAAAAAGTGTAGCTAACAGAGAAAAATCAGCAGATAATAAAGAAGCAACTACTTTAGAACTTGATTGCCAAATAGTCATAACAAATTCAATTTTTAGGCATATTCTTCAACGTTTTATTTTATATTGTGTTCCCAAATATAAAAACAGAAAAAAAATGGAAAAACAGTTAGTTGAACGGTTTATAAGATATATCAAAGTTGATACCACTTCGGATCCCAGAAGTGAATTGCACCCCAGTACTTCTACTCAACTCGACTTCTCAAAAGCCTTGGCCGAAGAGCTTAAAGAAATTGGTTTAAGCGATGTATCGGTTGACGACAAAGCATACGTAATGGCTAGTTTGCCATCGAATATCGATTATAATGTACCCGTTATTGGTTTTATTGCCCACATTGATACCAGTCCCGATTTTACGGGAAAAAACATTCAGCCTCAGTTTATTGAAAACTACAATGGTGAGAAAATAATTTTAAACAGTGAATTGGGAATCGAACTCGACCCTGAAATGTTTCCCGAATTACTCAAATACAAAGGGCAAACACTCATCACTACCGATGGTACTACCTTGCTAAGTGCCGACGATAAAGCCGGAGTGGCCGAAATCGTAACAGCCATGGAATACCTTATCAAACACCCCGAAATGCCACATGGCGAAATACGTGTTGGATTTACGCCCGACGAAGAAATTGGCGAAGGAGCCGACTTCTTTGATGTCAAAAAGTTTGGAGCCGATTTTGCCTACACACTTGATGGTGGCGAAATAGGCGAATTGGAGTACGAGAACTTCAATGCAGCAGCTGCCAGGGTTAAAATTAACGGCAGAATTGTTCATCCGGGATATGCCAAAAACAAGATGAAAAGTTCGATGATCATTGCCCAACAATTTCTGAATATGCTGCCAGCCAACGAGGTACCGCAACACACCGAAGGATTCGAAGGTTTTTATCATTTGATGACTATTAATGGAGATGTGGAAGGAACCTACATGGAGTTGATTATTCGCGATCACAACATAAAGATTTTCCAGCAACGTAAAAAGTTGTTTCAAGCTATTGCCGATCACTTAAACATTCAACATGGACAGGGCACTATTGAACTTGAAATAGTAGACCAATATTATAATATGCTTGAAAAAATAAGACCAGTGATGCACATAGTCGATATTGCCGAACAGGCCATGATAGAATGTAATATTATTCCACAAATTAGAGCCATAAGGGGTGGAACCGACGGTGCACGCCTCTCATACATGGGCTTACCTTGTCCCAATATTTTTGCGGGTGGGCATAATTTTCACGGTAAATACGAATTTGTTCCCGTACCGTCGATGCTAAAAGCAGTTGAAGTAATACTTAAAATCGCAGAAAAAATAGCCCGTAAGTAAAAACAAAATCATAATTAAACGTTGAATTGGGAGATTAAATATTAATAAAAAAGTATATTGCACATCAATTTTAAAAAGAGAATTTTAATCATAAAAATCACAATTATTATGTTTTCATTTATATTACGATTAAGCAACAAAATCAAAAACACCAAATCGTGGGGTAAAATCTCCTTCATCGTTTTAGGTGTTGTTTCGTCAATCTGGTTTTTAATCAGGGTAATACCAAAGCCACAACGCGCTACCTACCCTTGCATGAGAGCTGCGGCACCATTTATGTCGAGCTTTGTCATCTATATTATCTCAATAACCGGGGCTTCGTTCCTGTTAAAAAAATTTCCAAAAGGTTTTAAAGCGGCTCAAATATCGCTTACATCCTTGTTTTTTGTTGCGGCAATTGCTTTGCCGTCAATTTCAAGCATTGTTGAAAAAGTTCAAATTATTAACGCTCCTCCACTGGAAGCTGCAAACTCACCAATGGGTGTTGCTCAGGGCATTAATCCGGGGCGAGTGGTTTGGGTATGGAATCCCGATGCCACCGATGAGAATTTGCCAGTAAACAAAGAAGGCAAAGCCAGTAAATATTACATGAGCAAATATACCGATCAGGCCGAAGTTGATAAAATGTTGTTAGCAGCCGTAACTAAACTGACCGATGAAACTACCGTCAAAGGGTCGTGGGATGCCATTTTTAAATATTACAATAAGAAAAAAGGGAAAGGTGATGTTGGACATAAGGCCGGCGAAATTATTTTCATAAAAATTAACCGTACCAGTTCGTGGAGCGGTAACTTCGACAATAAAGATCTTTCAAGAAACGCCAAGAACAGCGGCACCTATGGAATATGTGAAACTTCGCCCCAGCTCATAACTTCGGTATTGCGCCATTTGGTTAACGAGCTTGGTATTTCCCAAAAAGACATTGTAATAGGCGACCCTATGAAACACATGTACAAAAGTGACTACGATCAGTGGTATGGTGAATTTCCAGAAATCACCTACCTCGATAATGACCGTTCAACTTTAGGTCGTACCCAAGTGAAAAAAAGCAAAACCGCTATTATCGAATATTCCGACCGTGGCAAAGTATTACGCGAAGGAGACTTTAACACCGCCCTATCCGGAAAAGCCACCAATAGCGATTACTTATATACTATTTTTGAAGAAATGGAATACATGATTAATATTCCAAACATGAAATCACACATACATGGTGGTGTTACCTTGTTTGCTAAAAACCATTTTGGGTCGCACACCCGCCAAAACGCAACACACCTTCATGGCGGTTTGGTGAAAATGAACAACGACCCCATCAGGAACCAATACGGAATGTACCGTGTTTTGGTCGATATAATGGGACATGAACTACTGGGTGAAAAAAACCTCATCTACCTTATGGATGCACTTTACAGCTCCGAAATGGAAATAAGCCAACCCAATAAATACTCCAAAGCCCCATGGAATGGTGACTGGACTTCGTCGATTTTTATTTCGCAAGACCCGGTAGCCATCGAATCGGTAGGTTTCGACTTTCTTTATTATGAATACGACGGAACAAACGGCTACGCAGCCCACCCACATTATGGCGCGGTTGATGATTATTTACACCAAGCAGCCGATAAAGCCAACTGGCCCGAAGGCATTATTTATGACCCAGAGAACGACGGTACCGAATTGGCAAGCTTAGGTGTACACGAACACTGGAACAACCCAAGCGATATGCAATATTCACGCAACTTGGGTACTGGCGATGGAATTGAACTCATCAAAGTAAACCGCGACAACTTAACTGCATCGCCATTGGTAGCCATGCAAAACAGTTTAACAGCGAATATTTATCCTAATCCAGTATCGAATAGTGCCACACTCAATTTTGCACTACAGGCAAACAGCACAGTCAAAATTCAGGTTATTTCTATTAATGGCAGGATAGTAAAACAATTACCTAATCAAGCGTTGAATGAGGGCAATCATCAGCAGCCAATCGATGTATCGTCGCTTACCAGCGGTATTTACATACTGCATGTTACAGCAAACAATGCAAAAGGTAATTACACAACAAGTGTTAAATTCGAAAAGAAATAATATATGAGTATATTTCCTGTATCAAAAAAAAATAAAAGATCAGGACCATTACTACTTTTCATCATAACAGGCATCGCGTCCACCATTTGGTTTTTAATTAGGGTAATCCCTAAACCACAGCGTGCAAGTTATCCGTGTATGAAAGCTGCTGCGCCTATCATGTCGTCGTTTGTAGTTTACATGATTTCGATAAGCGGGACATTTTTTGCCTTCAAAAAAGTGAGGGAAAAAATTGTAGCAACAAAATACATTTCGGCCCTCACATTTATGGTGGTAGCCATTGTAATGATGTCGTTTTCCGAACTTTCGAGAAACAACAAGGTTAATGCCAAAAACTTGGTGTCTGCCAACTATTTTGATGCAAACAATCCGGTTGGAGTAGCGCAAGGCTTAAAACCGGGCAGGGTGGTATGGGTATGGAATCCCGAGGCTACCAATGCCGATTTTGTTGTAAAAAACAACATTGACAACTGGTGGGCCAATTACACCAATGGCAAAATAGTTGAAAGCATGCTCGAAAAAGCTATTATTGCTTACACCGATGCCAGTAACCTGAATGATGGATGGGATGCTTTATTTAAGCATTTCAATTCGAAAAAGAACAAAGGAAACATTGGATACAAACTAGGCGAGAAAATTTATGTCAAAATAAATGTAACCAATTCTTGTTGTTCGGTGTCGGGAACAACAAAAATCAACGACTTCGACAGGATGGACGCTACACCAGAGCTCATGTTAGCCATATTAAAACAGCTAATTGAAGAAGTAGGCGTAGCGCAGGAAGATATATTCATGGGCGACCCATTCCGCACATTTCATGATTTGTATTGGGATGTTTGCCACTCAGTATATCCAAACGTAAACTATGTGGATGGAAAAGGTGAAAACGGCAGGTACAAAACAGTAGCGACCAGCGAGCATAAAATATTTTTTAGCGATAAAAAATTCAAATTCCGCTTGCCACAAGAATACTACGATGCCGAGTATTTCATCAACTTACCCTGCCTAAAATCGCACGATTCGGGAGGAATTACACTGGGAGCAAAAAACCATCAAGGTTCAATTTTACAAGATGGCGCACAACCCTCCGAGCAATCGGCCATGGATATGCACTACTCATTGCCCGACCACGACAAATCGGAAGGCGGAAGCCACCGCTTTCGGCATTTGGTGGATTGTTTAGGCCACGAAAAAATGGGCGGAAATACTTTGCTCACCATTGTTGACGGGATATGGGCCGGACGAAGTTGGGAAGGTTATGTTGAAAAATGGGAAATGTTTCCTTTTAACGGCGATTATCCAAATTCAATTTTCTTGTCCCAAGATTTGGTAGCCATCGATGCCGTATGTTACGACTTTTTGCTCGAAGAATATAAGAACAAACCCAATTCGGAAAAACATCCTTACATGGCAGGTACCGACGATTTTCTTTTTCAGGCCGCCGCCCCTGCCTACTGGCCCGAGGGCATAGATTATGACCCCGAAGACGATGGTTCTGCATTGTTGAGTTTGGGCGTTTACGAACACTGGAATAGCGCAAGCGATATGCAATATTCACGCAACTTAGGTACAGGCGATGGAATTGAACTCATCAAAATAAACAGCAACAGCTTAACTGCATCGCCATTGCTGCCCATACAAAACAGTTTAATAGCGAATATTTATCCCAACCCGGTATCGAATAGTGTCACCCTCAATTTTGCACTAAAGGCAAACAGCACAGTCAAAATTCAGGTTATTTCTATTAATGGCAGGATAATAAAACAATTACCTAATCAAGCGTTGAATGCGGGTAACCATCAACTGCCAATCGATGTATCGTCTCTTGCCAGCGGTATTTACATACTGCATGTTACAGCAAACAATGCAAAAGGTAATTACACAACAAGTGTTAAATTCGAAAAGAAATAAAGAAACTAATAATCAATTAATTGTACATGAAACACTTTGTTTTTTCCTTAATTATTATATTAAGCTGTTTTAATCTTCTTATTACAAACAAAGCAAAAGCAGCCGTAACTTTAACAATAGGCAATTATAACGATTGGGGCTGGGAATGTCTGGTAATCGAAAACGGGTATATTGAACTGGTAATTGTGCCCGAAATTGGTGCACGAATTATGCGATATGCTTTTCCCAACGACCAGCAAATGGCCATTAACCCTTCAAATATTGGAGAAAAATACGATCTCGACAAGGACACTTACGGGCCATGGGGCAAAGGTTATGGATATGGAGGCTTTAAAAACTGGCCTGCACCTCAAACTTTTTGGAACTGGCCTCCTCCACCAACATTAGACTGGGGACTATACACTTACGAAATAGAACATCAATCAGCGGATTCGTTGATTATCTATTTCGAAAGTGAGGTTGAAACCAAATTGGCGAGTGGATTAAAACAAGCCCGAAGAATAAAAGTGTACAGCAATTCTACCTTGGTTAATATTGAACAATACCTGATAAACGTGAGTGCAAAAGCTCGTGAACTGAGCGTATGGGACGTTACACAAACCATTGTTCAACACGACAAGGACAATGATTTAGAAAACTTTTCGGTTTATTTTTCAGCCGAAGCCAAAAACATTTCCAACGAAGGAAATAAACTAAACATCAGCGAAGTTGCTGAAAATATCCATCGGTTTGCCGACACCAAAAAAAGTAGCAAAGCATACATTAACTTACTGTCGGGATGGTGTGCCAATGTTGACGAACGCGACCATCAAAGCTACTTTAAACTATTCGAAATTGATCCTAAAGCCAAACACCCCGACAATAACACAAATTTTCAGATATACTCAAGTGGCAACCACGACTACATCGAAATTGAAGTATTAAGCCCTTTGAAAAGGCTTGAGCAAGGCGACACTTTAAGGTACGACCAATTCTGGAGTGCCAGTCATACCAGCGGTATCCACTATAATGCAAACATTGCCGGTGCGGTTCTAAAACCTACCCTATTCGACACCAACAGCTCAAAAATAAGCGGAAAATATACTGCATTTACAAGTGGTACCATTAAAGCTTTTCTTTTAAATAATGGGAAACAAATTACTGAATTGGAAGGTGGCAGTGTTGAGGCCGGTATGCTTTTTAATATCGACGAAAGCCTCAATGTAAGTTCCGAAATTGACTCGGTAGCCATTATTGCATTCGACTTAAAGGGCACTCCAATTGGAGCAATTGATACCTGGGCAGCAAAAAAAGTGGGCTTTGAACAATTCAAACAAAATAAGCTTTCAGTTTATCCGACAGTTATTTCGGGCAATGAGCCAATAACACTTCAACTCACGCAAGCAACAAGCATCGAGGCAATAAACCTAATTTCGCTATCAGGAAAATCGGCATCAATTATTTTCGAAAATAAGAAAGAAACAAAATGGATTGACATTGAAGTTCCAACATTAAAGCCAGGTATCTATTGTTTAAATGTTCAAACACCCGATGGAGTTTATTATCAAAAAATAATCATTAAATAAGCAACATAGCTATCGCTTTGCGATTGTCATTTAGACCTTTATTGTTTGTTTTTTAACAGATAAGTGATGCCAGCACCTATGTTGTAAATTTGTTCTATGGGATCGAAAATAAAATAACAAGTAAAACCAAAGCGGCTGTTCTCAGGAACATATTTGTATTCGAGATGTGGTACAACAGGAACAAACATATACTCCCATTTTTCGTTTTTTGAAACATTAAAATCGTATTGCGACGAATCGTAAGTATCGCCCAATCTTTTCCACGACTGCCTAATATAAAAACCCGGTCCAATGGCGAAAATCACACGATGTCCTTTATAATGAACAATATCGTATCCAACCGCAACAGCTGTTCCAGAAGAAAACAAAAGAGCACAATCGGCCTGCATTGTTTGAATGGCATCAAGCGAAAAGCGTGGGGTAAAGTATTTTTTGTAATGAGCAGCTCCACCGAAATTCAATAACAAAACACCGTTATTGGTCAATTTACAGGGCATTAAATGGGCGTTGGGATCTTTATATCCATGAACAGTGATACCACACACGTATATTCCAATTTCTTCTTGTGCCAATAACTGTATACCAGAAAAAAACAAAAAGACGAACAAAATAAAAGTTGTCTTAACCCTAATCATCATAGTTTGGTATTGCTTTGTTTTGAAAAAAGAACCAAATATAAAAAAACATTTCCAAATCTAATTCATTAGCAAATCCAATATAAGCTTTTTAACCAAAGAAATATTTTCACCCTTCATTTTAGAAGTTGATGTAAATAAATTGGCACTAAACTTAAATGAAAAATCAATAAATTATCAGCTACTATTTTTTTTATAGAATAAAATGATGGGGGTTCATTAAATCATTATTTAACAAATTAGACCTTAGACTATTTGTCTATTATCTATTTATCTATTGTCTTATCTTTTATCTTAATTCTTTTCGATATTTTACTGCAATAAAAAA
>DATERL010000113.1:0-6040 GCA_035271585.1 Prolixibacteraceae bacterium | reverse complement strand
CCGGTGTCCGTACTGTCAAATTTCACCAATCGTGCTTTCACCGCCTGAAAAAATGCAATCTCGTCTTTGACATCCATCGCCTGCTCGTGAGGTACAGCTATGGCAAAAGCTTTCGACAGGGCGGTTACTTCATTAATGTATCTTTTCTTCCCATCCTCCAACCCCAAAATATGTTCTTCGGCAGCCAAAATGATGGAAAGTTTTTTGGAAGTATCGGCTTCGAAATACTCTTCGTAATTAAACCCATAATACATATTGGAAACCACTTCCAATTTTTCCAACATCAAATCAACGGCTTGTTCTTGCAATATAGTTGGGTCACCTTTACCACCTGCATCAGAATAAAATGCCAATGCTTTTTTCAAATCGGCTGCAATTCCTAAATAATCGACAATCAACCCTCCCGGTTTGTCCTTGTACACCCGGTTGACCCTTGCGATAGCCTGCATCAGATTGTGCCCTTTCATGGGTTTGTCGATGTATAGCGTGTGCAGACAAGGAACGTCAAAACCCGTGAGCCACATATCGCAAACAATGACGAGCTTAAGCTCGTCATCCGGATTTTTCATCCTGTCGGCCAACATACGGCGCTGTTCTTTGGTTGTATGGTGGGCTGAAATTTTCGGACCATCGGACGATGCAGATGTTATCACCACTTTGACGACCCCTTTGTTCAGTTCGTTTGAATGCCATTCGGGTCTGAGCTTTATGATTGCTTCATACAAATCGACAGCAATACGGCGGCTCATGGTAACAATCATCCCTTTGCCTTCAAAAACAGTTTGCCGTTGTTCAAAATGTTCGATAATATCTTTAGCTATCTGATTAATTCTGTTTTCACTGCCCACCAACGCTTCCAACCGAGTCCATTTGGCTTTATTTTTTTGTTCATCGGTCAAATCCTCTTGATCGAGTTCTTTGTCCAGTTCATCTACCAAAGCCTTGCCTTCTTCGCTCAAATTTACTTTGGCCAACCGGCTCTCGTAATAAATACGAACCGTTGCCCCGTCCTCTACAGCTTGAGCTATATCGTAAATATCCACATAATTCCCAAAAACAGCCGGCGTGTTTACATCGGTATTTTCAATCGGCGTACCCGTAAAACCCAAATACGTTGCATTAGGCAACGCATCACGCAAATATTTGGCGAAGCCATAAACAACTTTTTTACCGATCACCTCCCCCTTTTCGTTTTTATCGTCAACGGTTTTGGCTTTAAATCCGTATTGGCTCCTGTGAGCTTCATCGGCAATGACCACAATGTTTTCGCGATCGGAAAGCAATTCGTAGACATTGCCTTCGTCGGGTTGAAACTTCTGAATGGTTGTAAAAACCACACCCCCTGAACCTACTTTTAACAGCTCTTTGAGATGATTCCTGTCTTCGGCCTGCACCGGCTCTTGTCGCAACAGCTGTCTCGAAGCAGCAAAAGTATCGAAAAGCTGGTCGTCCAAATCGTTACGGTCGGTAATCACCACAACGGTCGGATTATCCATTGCCAACACGATTTTCCCGGTAAAGAAAACCATCGAAAGCGATTTACCGCTTCCTTGCGTATGCCAAACCACGCCGCCTTTACGGTCACCCACAGGTTGTTTTTTCACACCCGCAAGTCCATAACTTTCGGGCGATTCGTTAACATAGCTTCCTTCGAGAAGCTCAGGCAGCATTTTATCGAGGGCATCAGGCAGTATATATCCCGCCGCCCTCAACGTCGATTCAACAGCCCGGTTCACCGCATAGTACTGATGGTATGCGGCCATCTTTTTAACGGTATTTATGGTAATAATTCCCGTTTCAGGATCTTCTTTTTTCGTTTTTTCAAAAACAATAAAATGACGCATTAAGTCGATCAATGTCTCCTTATTAAGCATTCCCACAATGAGGGTTTCCAACTGACTGACCAAATGAGAAGCTTCAATTTTTCCGTCGGACGATTTCCAGGCCATAAAACGGCTGAATCCCGACGAAATGGTTCCCGCTTTGGCTTCCAACCCATCGGAAATAACCACAAAACCGTTGTAAATAAAAAGCGTTGGGATCAACGATTTATAAGTCTCTATTTGTCGGAATGCCGAACGAATGGATGCGTTTTCATCGGCAGCATTTTTCAGCTCGATGACTACCAACGGAATACCGTTAACAAACAAAATAATATCGGGTCGTTTGGTATGGTTGTTTTCCACAACGGTAAACTGGTTGACAACCAAAAAATCGTTGTTATACGGATTTTTAAAGTCGATCAGCCAAACCAGGTCGCCTCGATCATCGCCATCCACCCGCTTTGAAACCGGAATACCTTCGGTTAAAAACCGATGAAAAGTTTCGTTATTCGTCAACAATTCCGGTGAGTGAATACGCCGGATTTCTTTTACGGCATCTTCAAGTATATCGGCGGGCATGTTTCTATTGATACGTTTTAGGGCTTTACGCAACCTATCGATCAGTAAAACCTGTTCGTAGCTTTCCCGTTCGGGTGTCTCGCCGTCAGGGGCAATATCGGGACCATAAACCGATTCGTAACCAAGTTTTTCCAGTAACTCAATAGCAAATTCTTCTATGCTGTTTTCGGTAATGTGTGTCATGATTCAATGGTTTCAGTTGTTATAAAGGCATTATATTCATTTTTATATGCTTGATTATCCACATAGAAAAGAATTTCACTTGCAGGGTAAGAATAATCACCCATTTTAAACTCTCCAAACGAATTATCCCAAAACTCGTTGAATTCTTCTGCTTCGTAATAATCCAAAGTTTCATCAATTAGGGACCAAGCCGATTTTCAAACCTAATTTATCTCTGAACTCAACAGGTATATCATTCCAATGCTCGGCCAAAATATCTACCAACTGTTCACCATTGATTAATCCAATGCGTGGAAATCCCTGCTCAACAGCAATTTTTTTGGCTGCTTCTTGGTAATCGGCAGTAGTGATAAACGCACCTTGTCCGCCTGCGGGAATGTTTGCCCTTAGTGCTTTTACAACATTTGCATTTATTTTTGAACCAAGCTTGTATCGTTTGGCTTGAACAAACAATTTGATTTTAGCCATATTTGACACATTTAACTCACCTGTGGCATCCACACCACCATCACCCACTTTGCCTTTGTGTTCCGAACCTTCAAAACCAAGAGCATTTAAAATATGTGTAATAAGGATTTCGAATTCTTTTTCGTCAAGTTCCAATATCTTATTTAGTACTGAAGTATAATAATCAAATTCCACTTTCTTTTCACTTTCCGGCACCAGATCTGGCTTACCAATGGTTGTGAAAAAGTTCTTTTTATGGCTGATGCAAAAAACGGTGAGTGACGAACGGATAGTATTCTGAAAAGGAACGGAAAACTGACTCCGTTGAATGGGCTCTTTATGCCATTTCACTTTCTTCCGGTGTCGATAAGGACAACCATCTTCTCCATCTGAGAAATAATAGGGATTTTCCTCCACAATGCCGTAATAAATAAATTCTGTGTTCTGTGCCGGAGTAATTACATAATCCCCTGGTTTTATTTCTAAAAGAAAACGGGCAATTTGTCCCACCTGCTGACCAATCACTACATTGCTGGTGTCTTCCGGATATTCTTTCTTGTATAGCGTGTATAGCTCATCACGACTAGTTATCGCTGACAAATCATTATTCGGCAACCAACCAACAGCTACGTAGCCACCGTCAATAAATTGTTTAGTATAAGTGCCAAATTCTGCTCTTACACAGTATAGTTCAATATTTTCAGTATTCGTTTTTTCCATAGTCTTAAAGTTCAACAGTTATCTCTCCACTCATTAACTTAGGCAACAAAGTATCGCGCAAAGCGGTGAGGGTTCGAATTTGATTGCCATTAAAAAATATTTTATCAATGAAAGGCTTCACAAATTCACCAAATTTCGACATCAATTCATACGGTGGAATAATTATTTCAAAAGCTTTTATTGCTTCTTGATTTAATCCTGGCTGTGCTGAATTAGCATTCAATTTTTCTAACTCTTCCTGATTTAATAAAAAATAAAGAAAAAATTGATTAGTTTTCTCATTACTTCTCAAAATGAAAACATGCTCATTCACAGCAGCTTTTTTAAAAGGGAATTCATTTCCAAACATTCCTTTTCTACCAACGTATGCGCCATCTTTGTAAATTAAAACATCGTAATCTTTCATTATTCCTCTCTGCATTGAATGATAAAATTCCTCAGTGATGAATTTCGTTTTTGAAAAATCGTATACACCAATTCCATTAATGTTTTCAGCTCCAATACTTGGGACTCCAAATGTTAATTCCGGATCAATACCTCCTTTTGGTCTTTTCCCAGATTCTATTACTGATAATACATCATCTAATTTCCCAATTTCCCACTCCTCTTTTGCTTCCTCAATAAACCACTGCCGGAAAAGTGTTTCGCCCATTTTTTCGAGCGTGGCGTTTTGGCGGTGAAGCAGGTCTATTTTATCATCGAGACTGGAAAGAATTGAGGCTATGGCTTTTTGTTCATCTATATCCACTGGCATTTTAATAATTAAATCATCGAAACATGCTATTGGAACTCTTTGTCTTCCGGATGTGCCATCCAAATTAATCTCTGCATGTGATCGTACTTCATCCCATCTCGATAAATAAAAAATGAAATCTGTATTGGAAATATTTCTTTTCCCTCTAAAAACGATAAACTCCGTAGAACCTAACCCAACATTATTTTTTAATCCTCTAACTTGACAAATTTTTCCATTCTCAAGACAAGGTGTTATTTTGGCAAAAAGAGTATCATAATTTTGGAATTTTGAACCATTCCCTTTTTCTCTTTCAGAACTCGGAAAACAAAATTTTTCGCTTTCATTTAAATCTTTCATTTCAACATACGAAATAGTTTCATCTGAAGGCAAAGTTACATTAGGATTGATTTCGACAAAATCTGAAAATTTATATTCCTTCCACTCACTCATTAATATTTATTTTAGAAAGGGTAATGGGATTATTGTTTGTTGTTGTTTTTAGGCAATTTGGGGCTTGCCTTTTTAATTTGTTTTTCTTCGGAAGCTACGCGCCGTTCGAGTTTCTTGATGTCTTCGTCAGGAGGAAGATTCTCAGGCTTTATGCCACGCTTTTCCAACATTTCCCGCACACCGGCATTATTTTCGATGTGCTCTTGAGTAATAGGCTGTTCGCCATGCAGGTTTTTAGTTCCCACGTTGTAGTTGGTCATTTCGGTAGCCGGATTTTTAGCAGCAATGGTCAAAGTAGGAAGAAAATCAGCCAGCGGTCGATTCGATTTTATACCAAGTCTGTTTTTCATGTCTTCAGTGGTATGTCCGCCAAATAATGCGGTGTCTCCTTTGGAACGAATACACCAAAACCTTTACCATCATCACTCGTAATAAAGTGGCTAATTTCATCGAAAACTGTTTTTAATTGTGAAATGCGTATTTTATCCATTGCAGTATATCGTTTTAGGTTCTTGCAATACTTGAATTTTCGTTATTTTACTTTTCATCCATCAGTTTGATTTTCGATAAATTTTCAAGAATGATCTCATTCAACCGTGCTTCTTCTCTCAGCTGCTCTTCCAGTTCGGCTTTCAGGGCAGTGAAACGTTCGTTGAAATCGAAGTCGTCGTCGTTGTTGGGTAAACCAACATACCTGCCAGGCGTAAGCACATAATCGAGCGCTCTTACTTTCTCTATGGACACCGAGGCACAAAAACCGGGAACATCTTCATAATTGCCATCGGGATTCCTCTAATTGTGGTATGTGCTCGCAATTTTCTGAATATCCTCGCGAGAAAGTTCACGGGTACGGCGGTTTATCATATGCCCCAGATTTCGGGCATCGATAAACAATATCTCGTCATGACGATCGCGAAATTTGCCGTTATTACGGTTTCGACTCAAAAACCAAAGTGCAGCCGGAATTTGTGTATTTAAAAACAGCTTGGCAGGAAGATTTACAATACAATCGATCAAACCGTTTTCAATCAAAGCTTTTCGTATTTCGCCCTCACCGCCGGTTTTTGAAGTCAAAGCTCCTTTGGCCAATACCACACCGGCC
>DATERL010000112.1:0-8347 GCA_035271585.1 Prolixibacteraceae bacterium | reverse complement strand
GATCAATGCCCGGGCTTTTGAGCAAATAAGGCCGGGAGGTATTGTGTTTACTTTTAGTTGTTCACAAGTGGTGAGCAAAGAAAAGTTCAGAGAAGCAGTTTTCTCGGGAGCTGCAATTGCCGGTCGCAATGTTCGAATTTTGCACCAATTGACACAACCCACCGATCATCCAGTTAGTATTTACCATCCCGAAGGCGAATACCTGAAAGGACTGGTTTTGTATGTCGAATAATAATATTAAAGCACAAAAAAATGTAATCCGCTTATGTTTAGCGGATTTTTTTGTTTCAACTCAAATAATATTACATAATTTAACCCACATCGTAGAGTTAATGGTCTTGAAATGTTAAGTTTTGGCCAAAATGAGCCATTTTCCAATTTTTTTGAGGGGTTGTATTTTTTAACTTCTTGATATTCAGTGTTTGGGTTTTTGTTCTTTTTAAAAAGTGCCTTTGTGTGGGCGTCCAAGCATTTGGAATTTAGCTGATTAGATATGATCTTTACGGCATGTTTATCAAGTCGATCAGAAAATATTGCCAATCAGAAAAAACTACTCACACCTATTTCAGGTTGAGCGAGAGTTATTGAGATGAACATGGTTTTCCACGACAAAGAATGGTTTTAGGACTTGGCCGCTTGCTTGAACTTCCTAATTTTGACCATAAAATACTATTTCTGGAACGTCTGAATGAACTGATAAAAAGGAACACCAAAGCTTTTCAGTTTCATCGATGAAAAAGTTGAATAACTGGCGCAACATTATTATAGCGAACTGAAACGAAAAAAGAAGGTTGACAGGGTTTCTCCCACTGCCGATGATTTTGATACAGTCAATCTTAAAACGCTTAAAAATAAAGACATACGCGAGGTTGGGGTCAAATTACTTTGTTTTCAGGCATTCCGACAGTTGAAAATTGACCCCTACCTTTATGACTGGGGTTGGAATAACGAGCAGGTCAACTTGGCTACCATCCATATAATTAGCCGTGCTGTTTACCCTGCATCAGAACTGAAAACCGTATCGTGGATCAAAGATAACTTTGCCGTTTGCGAGTTACGATATCGAAAAAATAACCAAAGACAAACTTTACGGAATAACCAAAAAACTTTATACGGAAAAAGAGGGACTGGAAAACCACTTGTCAAAATGCACCAACGAGCTATTTAATCTGGAAGACAAAATCAATTTATACGCCCCGACCAATACCTATACTGAAGGTCGAATGCACAATAGCCGCATTGCCAAAGCAGCCAAAGAAAACAGTATGCACAACCAATTTGCCCAGCGTTTCGAAGAAGGACTCCGTGGCATACAAAACAGTATTGGCAGTACAGGCGGAACTAAAAAATTGGACAAAATATGGGAACGTATCGGACGTCTAAAAGAAAAATACTCCTCTGTCCACCAGTATTATGAGATAACAGTTTCTGATAATGGAAAAGGTATTGCCACTGGTCTTGCTTTCGAGAAGAAAAGGGAAATAAGTCCGGTTGATAAAGCTGGTATTTACTTTCTGTGTACATCGTTAAACGGTAAAGACGAACAAACCCTTTGGCCTATTGGCTGGTTTGCACTATCCGTTACCAACTAAAACTGCAAGGTATCCATAACGATTGGAGCGAAATAGTACGGATAATGAACACCCAAAAAAGTGTAACAACAACTGTCGAAAACAAAAAGGGAGATACCATACAAATCTGCCAATGCAGTGAGCCAACCGAGCGGGTCAAACAAATATGCGACAAGTTAAAGTATACTTCGATCCCAATGCCTCGCAAAAAATCCGTGTGGCACTCTGGCGAAATTTTTAAAAATGAGGAGCAAGATTATCAACATGTTATGAATGGATAGCTGCAATGTGGGTTAAAAAAAGGAGCAGCCCTGTTAAGAACTGCTCCTTTGTATAGTTTTGTTTAAGAACAAACTATTCTCCGCATTTTCCTTTTTCGCCGGTCGCTTTTTCGATATACCATTTTAGTTCGTTCGACGATGGGCGTTCGATGGGCAGACCATATACCCTGTCCATTACCAACGAGGCGAGTACTCCAAGTGACCTCGAAACGCCAAATAATACAGTATAAAACGAGTATTCTTTAATTCCGTAGTGGTACAAAAGTGCACCTGAATAAGCATCGACATTTGGCCATGGGTTTTGGATTTTACCCACATCGCCTAATATTGGTGGTACAACCTCGTAAAGGTTGTTTACAATGTTGATTATTTTGTCGTTTTTGATGTATTTATCGGCAAATTCCATTTGAGCGGTAAAGCGGGGGTCGGTTTGGCGAAGTACAGCATGGCCGTAACCCGGTACCACGCGGCCTTCTTCCAATGTTTTTTTCACATAATCGGCCAATTGTTCTTTGGTTGGTTCATCGGTGTCCAGTTCACTCATTAGGTCGAAAATCCAGTGAATTACATCCTGATTGGCATATCCGTGCAATGGGCCGGCTAAGCCAAGCATTCCTGCGGCAAACGAATAGTAGGGGTTGCTGAGTGCTGAGCCAACTAAGTGAGTGGCATGGGCCGAAACGTTTCCTCCTTCGTGATCGGAGTGGATTACCATGTAAAGGCGCAACAGGCGTTTTACTTCTTCCGAATCGTGCCCCATCATGTGAGCAAGGTTGCCTGCCCAGTCGAGCTTGCGGTTGGGTTGAATGTGGTCGCCATTGTAAAAGTTACGACGGTAAATATAGGCAGCAACTCGCGGCAGTTTTGAAATCAGGTTCATTACATCATCGTAAATGAAATCCCAATAATGCTTTTTGTGAACACCTGCGCGATAGGCTTTCTGGAAAACCGATTCGGTGGCCATAGCAACAATGGCCGCACTGAATTGGGTCATTGGTTTGGCGTTTTTAGGCATGGCGTCAATTACATCGTACACGTGTTGAGGTACATGTGAGCGTGTTGCCCAGTCTTTAGAAAGGTTTAATACATCTTCCTGTTCTGGTATTTCGCCAATTAAAAGTAGGTAAAAAAGACCTTCGGGGAGCGGTTCGCCTTCGGGGCTTAAACGGGGTAATTTATTTCGTAACTCGGGAATAGAATGGCCTCTGAAACGTATCCCTTCAATGGGGTCGAGTTTTGAGGTGTCGGTTATCAGGCTGGGTACTCCTTTCATCCCGGTCAGTACCTGTCCAATGGTAACGTTAGCAATTACTTTGTCACCATACTCATTCTTTAGTTTGTTGTATTCGCTATTGCACCTGATGGCTTGTTTGTAAAATCGACTCTTGATGTATTCCATATTCTTGTTTTTTTAAGGTTTCAAAATTATATTAGTGTATGTTGTTAATTACTTCGTCAGAAAATCCTTCGCTTGTTAAAAGTTCAGCACCTTCCATTAAAGCAAACAAATCAGCGGTGACTTTTCTTTTATTGAACGTATGTTCCAGAGCATCGTAAATATGCTCGGCTGCTTCGTGCCATCCCATGTATTCCAACATCATTGCACCCGAAAGTGCCAGTGAGCATGGATTTGCGATGTTCTTCCCTGCAATATCGGGTGCCGTGCCATGGGTGGCTTCAAAAATAGCATATCCCGTTTGGTAGTTAATGTTTGCTCCCGGTGAAATACCTATACCACCAACCATGGCTGCCAATTGGTCCGAAATGTAATCGCCGTTTAAGTTCATGGTGGCAATTACCGAGTGGTTGTAAGGCCTTAATAAGCTTTCCTGTAAAAAAGCATCGGTAATCACATCTTTAATAATTACTTTTTGTTGTGCTTTGGCTTCCGTTAGGGCATTGTGTGCGGCTTCTTTTCCTTGGTTTTTTTCTATTGATTCATATTGTCGCCAGGTAAAAGTGTCGTTTGTAAACTCATCTTCGGCTACATCGTAGCCCCAGTTTTTAAATGCCCCTTCGGTATATTTCATGATGTTTCCTTTGTGAACTAGGGTTACCGAAGGTAATTGGCGGCTAACGGCATAATCAACAGCAGCCCTCACTAGGCGCTTTGACCCTTCTTCCGAAATGGGTTTAATGCCAATAGAGGTGGTTTCGGGAAACCTAATTTTCTCGATACCCGAATGTTTTTTTAGTAGTTCGATGAAACTTTTTGCTTCTTCGGTTCCCGCCATAAATTCAATGCCGGCATAAATGTCTTCGGTATTTTCTCTAAAAATGTGCATATTAACCAATTCGGGGTAACGAACCGGCGATGGCACACCTTTAAACCAGCGTATTGGCCGCAGGCATACATACAAATCCAGCTCCTGACGTAAGGCTACATTGAGTGAGCGAATACCTCCACCAACAGGTGTGGTCAAAGGCCCTTTAATGCCCACAATATATTCTTTGAAAGCATTTAATGTTTCTTTAGGAAGCCATTGGCCAGTTGCGCGGTATGCTTTTTCGCCAGCCAATAATTCAAGCCATTCAATTTTACGTGTTTTTCCGTACGATGCTTCAATGGCTGCATCTATTATATTTTGGGCAGGTTTTGTGATGTCCTTACCTATACCATCGCCCTCAATATAGGGAATGATAACATGGTTGGGAACTTTCAACTGACCATCTATTATGCTTACTTTTTCTGCCATTTTCTCGTTGATATTATTTTTTTATTTCCCGCTGATTCCGCAAATCCCGCAGATTAATTTTTGATTTATTTGTCTATTCTTTTTTATCTGCGTTCTCTGTGTTCTCTGTGCGAACTTTTTTTATTTCTTTTTAACCTTAACCTTAACCTTTTTAACTCTACTTTTACGTTGAAACCTATTTATTCAGCTTATTTTTTAGTTTATCGTTAATGGCTTCGAGAAATTGCTCGGTGGTGAAATAATGTTCCTTTTTAAGCGCTTTGCCATGAACAATCAATGCCAAGTCTTTGGTCATTTTCCCACTTTCAACAGTTTCGATACATACTTTCTCAAGCGTTTCGGCAAAGTTGATTAGTTCGGGTGTGTTGTCGAGTTTTCCACGAAAAGCCAAGGCGCGTGTCCAAGCAAAAATCGATGCAATGGGGTTGGTCGAGGTTGGGTTCCCTTGTTGGTGTTGGCGATAGTGGCGGGTGACGGTACCATGAGCCGCCTCGGCTTCCATGGTAAGTCCGTCGGGTGTAATTAAAGTAGAAGTCATAAGTCCCAACGAACCAAATCCTTGTGCCACGGTATCGCTTTGCACGTCGCCATCGTAGTTTTTACAAGCCCACACGTAGCCGCCTTCCCATTTCATGGCTGCGGCAACCATGTCGTCAATCAAGCGGTGCTCGTAGGTAATTCCTGCTTCTGTGAATTTTTCTTTGAATTCGGCATCAAAAACCTCTTGGAAAATGTCCTTAAAACGTCCATCGTATTTTTTTAGAATGGTGTTTTTTGTACTTAAGTACAGCGGCCATTTTTTATCCAATGCCTGGTTCATACACGAACGGGCAAAGCCGTAAATCGATTCGTCGGTGTTGTACATGGCCATAGCAATGCCGTCGCCTTCAAAATCGTAAACATTAAAGTTTTGTACTTGGCTGCCATCGTCGGGTGTAAATGTGATGGTGAGTTTTCCTTTTCCTTTGGTAACAAAATCGGTAGCGCGGTACTGATCGCCAAAGGCATGACGGCCTATGCATATTGGTTTTGTCCAGCCTGGAACCAAGCGTGGTATGTTTTTTACGATAATGGGTTCGCGAAAAACTGTTCCACCTAAAATATTTCGAATGGTACCGTTGGGCGATTTCCACATTTTCTTCAGCCCAAATTCGTCAACCCTTGCCTCGTCGGGAGTGATGGTGGCGCATTTTATTCCAACCCCATATTTTTTTATGGCATTGGCAGCATCAATGGTTATTTGGTCGTTGGTTTCATCGCGTTTTTCGATGCCCAAATCGTAATATTTAATGTCGATATCGAGATAAGGCAGTATCAATTTTTCTTTGATAAACTGCCAGATTACACGGGTCATTTCGTCGCCGTCTAACTCTACTACTGGATTGATTACTTTTATTTTCATAATTAAATACCCTGCTCCTAAAGGGCTTGCAGGAAATGCTAATTTTTAAAATTCTACTTTTTTATCTAATTTGAACGTCACTACAAGTTCGCACTATTCTAAAAGTCCCCGGCATTTATACCCGCAGAAAGCGGGAGGGATTTAGGGGCGTTTGTTTGTCTCTTTTATCAGATTCAATGCCGAGCCTGCTCTAAACCATTCAATTTGTTGAAGATTGTAAGTGTGGTTAACACTAATTATTTCCTTCTGATTGTTGGCATGTACAATTTCAATATTGATGGGTTTATTGGGGGCAAACTTGTCCAAATCGATAAAGTTGAATACATCGTCTTCCTGTATTTTATCAAAATCGGCCTCGTTGTTAAAAGTGAGTGCCAACATCCCCTGCTTTTTAAGGTTGGTTTCGTGAATACGTGCAAACGATTTTACCAAAATGGCGCGTACTCCCAAGTGTCGTGGTTCCATTGCCGCATGCTCGCGCGACGAGCCTTCGCCATAGTTGTGATCGCCCACCACAATGGTAGGTATTCCGGCTGTTTTGTATGCTCTTTGGGTGGCGGGCACTTCACCAAATTCGCCATTTAATTGGTTTTTTACTTTATTGGTTTCGTCGTTGAATGCATTCACAGCGCCAATAAGGCAGTTGTTCGAAATATTATCGAGGTGACCTCTGAAACGTAACCATGGACCTGCCATTGATATGTGATCGGTTGTGCATTTTCCTTTGGCTTTGATGAGCAGTTTTAGGGCTGTTATGTTTTTCCCGTTCCAAGGTTCAAAAGGGGTTAGGAGTTGTAAACGTTGCGAATCGGGATTTACAACTACTTTAACACTCGATCCGTTGGAAGCTGGTGCAAGGTAGCCCGCATCCTTCACCTCGAAACCATGGGGAGGCAATTCCCAACCACTTGGTGGGTCAAGTTTCACCGCTTTACCTTCTTCGTTTATGAGTGTATCGGTGATGGGGTTGAAATTTAAATCGCCTGCAATGGCTAAAGCTGTAACCAATTCGGGCGATCCTACAAAGGCGTAGGTGTTGGGGTTACCATCGGCACGTTTGGCAAAATTACGATTAAACGAATGTACAATGGTGTTTTTTTCTCCCTTGTCGGCGCCTTCGCGATGCCATTGGCCAATACAAGGACCGCAGGCGTTGGCAAACACATTGCCACCAATTTTTTCGAATGTTTCGATAAAACCATCGCGTTCAATGGTGTAACGAACTTGTTCCGATCCAGGAGTTATGGTGTACATGGCCTTGGCCTTCAGTTTTTTATCAACTGCTTGCTGTGCCAGTGAGGCTGCTCTTGAAATATCTTCGTAAGACGAATTGGTGCACGATCCGATTAGACCAACTTCAATTTTTGTAGGCCAGCCATTCTTTTTAGCTTCTTCTTTCACTTTACTGATTGGTGTGGCCAAATCGGGGGTGAACGGACCGTTGAGGTGAGGTTCTAGTTCCGATAAATTAATTTCAATTACTTGATCAAAATATTTTTCGGGATTGGCATATACCTCGGGGTCGCCAGTAAGATGTGGTGCAATTTGGTCGGCAAGTTTTACAACTTCGTCACGTCCAGTAGCTTTAAGGTAGCGGCGCATCGAGTCGTCGTAACCAAAGGTTGAGGTGGTTGCGCCAATTTCGGCGCCCATGTTGCATATGGTGCCTTTGCCGGTACACGAAATGGATTGTGCTCCCTCACCAAAATATTCAACTACGGCGCCTGTTCCCCCTTTTACAGTAAGAATGCCGGCAACTTTTAAAATAATGTCTTTGGGAGCTGCCCATCCATTTAATTTACCGCTTAATTTAACGCCAATCAGTTTGGGCATTTTTAGTTCCCAGGGCATTCCAGCCATCACATCAACAGCATCGGCGCCGCCAACTCCAATGGCAATCATGCCCAAACCTCCCGCATTTACAGTATGCGAGTCGGTACCAATCATCATTCCACCCGGAAATGCGTAGTTTTCCAAAACAACCTGGTGGATAATACCAGCGCCTGGTTTCCAAAAACCAATTCCATATTTATTCGATACCGATTGGAGGAAGTTGAACACTTCGTTGTTTTTATTGAGGGCTTCCTGTAAATCTTTATCTGCGCCTATGTGGGCCTGAATTAAGTGGTCGGCATGAACAGTTGATGGTACTGCTGCTTTTTCTTTCCCGGCTTGCATAAATTGAAGCAAGGCCATTTGGGCGGTAGCATCTTGCATGGCCACGCGGTCGGGGGCAAAATCAACATAGTCAGTTCCTCGTTGAAAGTTTTTTACTTCGGTGTTATCGTGCAAGTGGGCATACAATATTTTTTCGGTAAGGGTTAAAGGGTGGTTTAGCTTTTTTCGAGCTAAATCAATTTTAGCCGAAAAATTACTATAAACACCTTTTATAAGTTC
>DATERL010000111.1:0-26131 GCA_035271585.1 Prolixibacteraceae bacterium | reverse complement strand
AGAACCTGAAAAAACAATTTTTGAAGACAAAGACGATATTTTAGATATAAATGACGATTTTGAAATTGAAAGGAAAGAAACAATTTCAAAGCCCACTCAAGCAACTACTCAGGAAGAAAAAACAGAAACAAAAACCATAGTAATCGAGAGTGACGACGACGACCTCGAAATGACAGTAGAAATTAAGGCAGAAACAACCGAGGAATACGAAAATCGACCACTTGAAGACTACGACCCCACACTCGACCTATCGCATTACGAATATCCATCGATTGATTTACTTGAAGATTATTCCCACTTAAAATCGGAGGTCAGCGATGATGAGTTAAAGGAAAACAAAAATAGAATTATTGAAACACTTCGAAATTTTAAAATCGAAATCACAAAAATAAAAGCAACTGTTGGTCCAACGGTTACGCTATACGAAATAGTTCCAGCTCAGGGTATCCGAATTTCAAAAATCAAAAACCTCGAAGACGATATTGCGCTCAGTCTATCGGCTTTGGGAATCAGGATTATTGCCCCGATCCCGGGACGAGGAACCATTGGTATTGAAGTCCCAAACCGCAATCCGCAAGTGGTAACAATGCGCTCAATAATTGCATCGAAAAAATTTCAGGAAACAACGGCCGAATTACCAATTGCCATGGGACGAACCATTTCGAACGAAATATTCGTTTTCGACCTTACAAAAATGCCCCATATTTTAGTAGCAGGTGCTACCGGACAAGGTAAATCAGTGGGCTTAAATGCTATTATCACTTCAATTTTATACAAAAAACACCCATCGCAAGTAAAGTTCGTGTTTATTGACCCAAAAAAGGTAGAACTTAACCTTTACTCATCAATCGAAAAACACTTTTTAGCCAAGTTACCCGATGCCGAAGAAGCTATTATTACCGACGTTGAAAAAGTAAAAGAAACGCTAAACTCTGTAGGCATTGAAATGGACAGCCGCTACGACCTGCTTAAAATAGCGCATTCGAGAAACATTAAAGAATACAATAAAAAGTTTATTGAACGAAAATTAAACCCAGAGAAAGGTCACCGTTTTCTTCCTTATATTATAGTTGTAATTGACGAGTTTGCCGACCTAATAATGACAGCCGGCAAGGAGATAGAATTACCCATTGCCCGTATTGCCCAATTGGCGCGCGCAGTAGGTATTCACATGGTTATTGCCACACAAAGACCATCGGCCAATATTATTACGGGTATTATTAAAGCAAACTTCCCATCACGCATTGCCTTTAAGGTAGCTTCAATGATCGACTCTCGCACCATATTAGACCAATCGGGCGCCAATCAACTAATTGGCAAGGGCGACATGCTCTTTTCTTCGGGAAGCGAGCTAATACGCCTACAATGCGCTTTGGTCGATACTCCCGAGGTTGAAAACATTTGTAATCACATTGCCAAACAGCAATCCTACCCCACGGCCTATTTCTTGCCCGAATACGTAGGAGACAACAGCGACGTGGCAGGTGGCGTCGATTTAAACAATCGTGATGAATTTTTTGAAGAAGCAGCCCGGTTGATTGTATTGAACCAACAAGGTTCAACCTCGATGATACAGCGAAGATTTTCAATTGGCTATAACCGCGCAGGTCGAATTATGGATCAACTTGAAGCCGTGGGAATAGTAGGACCAAGCGAAGGCAGCAAAGCCCGAAGAGTATTATTACAAGACGGATATAGTTTGGAACAATTATTGAACTCCTTTTGAAACAGATTTTTTTAAAGAGATCTCAAATCACAACATCAACCCAATTAGTAACATAAACTTAATATATACAAATGAAACAAATTCTTTTTATCGCGATAGTGTTGTTGATATCGAACAATCTTTTTTCGAAAACCGATGAGAAAGCAAAAGTAATACTCGATCAGGTATCGGAAAAAACTAAAAATTATAAAAGCATAACTGCTTCATTCGAATTTATCCTTGAAAATACTGAGGCCGACTTAAAAGAAGCGAACCAAGGGAACATTATCATTCAAAAAGAAATGTTTAAACTTTCGATAAGTGGGATTGATATTTTTAACGATGGCAAATCACAATACACATATATGAAAGATGCCGCTGAAGTAAGTATTTCCGAAGCCAATACCGACGAAAACGAGCTTCTGAACCCAGCAACTATATTTACTATTTATGAGCATGGTTTTACCTATTCCTATTTGGGTGAAGCAACCGAAAACGGTAAAAGAGTACATAAAATTGACTTAACACCAAGCGAAGAAAAAGATTTTTCACGTGTTATACTAAACATCGATTCAAAAAACCTGCAAATTACCGAAGCCACAATGTTTGGAACCGATGGCAACCGCTATATTATTCGAATTAAAAACATGGATACCAGTAAAGTATATCCAAACTCAACATTTAGTTTCGATAAAAGCAAATATCCTGGAGTTAGTGTTAATGATATGCGTTAAACCAGAAAGCTTTCAATTGCCAACCGATACGAATCGAGACCAAAACCCATAATATTACCACGGCACACTGGGCCAATTATTGACTCATGTCGAAAACTTTCGCGTGTAAGAACGTTCGAAATATGAACTTCAATTACCGGGCACTTAATGGCTGAAATGGCATCGCGTATAGCAATCGAAGTGTGAGTATATGCACCCGCATTGATAATAATCCCATCGAAAGAGAATCCCGTTTCGTGGATTTTATCAATTATTTCGCCTTCGATATTCGATTGAAAGTATTCAAAAATAATGGAACTATACTTGGTCTTTAATTTTTCAAAATAAGTTTCAAAATTAGCATCACCGTAAATGCTTTTCTCTCGAACACCTAATAAATTTAAATTAGGACCGTTTATTATAATTAGTTTCATATTTAATTCTTTTTTCGTAACTTGTTCAACAATAATATTAAAATGTTTAAATTGCATTAAAAAAATATTGCAGTTTAAAGAACCAAAAGTAAAGATTATTGTTAATCTTTTAAATAAATAAATTAGTTTATATGAAATGGGAAGACAGCATTAAGGGATTTGAAGAGTATTTGCGATTAGAGAAGGGACTTTCCCAAAACTCTATTAACGCTTATATCAATGATATAAACAAGCTATACAGCTTTCTCAAGTCCAACTTTAAAGGAATTACTCCGCAAAAAGTAAAATTACAACACCTGAAAGATTTCTTAGAATTCTTGAACGGAAGAGGAGTTAGTCCTAGAACACAAGCACGTACCATATCGGGTATTAAGTCATTTTATAAGTTTTTGTTAATCGAAGAGAAAATTATCAGCGATCCAACAGCATTGCTCGAATCTCCAAAAATTGGCAGGAAACTACCCGATATACTAAGTACTGAAGAAATCGATGAGCTCATTGCAGCTGTCGATACTGACAAACCAGAAGGCCAGCGCAATAAGGCAATTCTTGAAATTTTATACAGTTGCGGCTTAAGGGTATCCGAGTTGGTCGGAGTGAAAATTAGTAACCTCTTTTTTGACGAAGGCTACATCAAAGTAGAAGGCAAGTCGGAAAAAGAAAGGCTAATTCCAATTAGCATTCGTGCTGCAGAGGAAATTGATAAGTACGTAGAAACCTACCGTTCGAAACTAAAAGTCGGCAGAGGTTCTGAAGACATTCTTTTCTTAAACCGCAGAGGGCACAAATTGAGCAGGGTGATGATTTTTACCATTATCAAAGCACTGGCCGAAAGGGTAGGCTTAGATAAGAAGATTAGCCCGCATACTTTCAGGCACTCATTTGCTACCCACCTTATCGAGGGAGGAGCTGACCTAAGAGTTGTTCAGGAAATGTTGGGGCACGAGTCGATTTTAACGACAGAAATATACACACACCTTGACAAAAACTACCTAAAAGATGCAATTAACAAATTCCATCCAAGGTCGTAATAAATAGTTTTTCAAAATATCATCTATTATAAGAAAGTAATTGGGAATTTCTCAATTACTTTTTTTAATGGTGAAAAACGAGAAATTCACTTTCCCATACTTCCTAATTTCCTGAAAACCATTAATTTTCGAAAAGTTAAAGTTTCCAGGATGCTCCACAATCAATATCCCATTATCGGTAAGTAAATTATTATCTAAAATGAGTTGGGGAATTTCCTCCAAACGTGGATGGTCAAATGGAGGGTCGGCAAAGATCAAATCGTATTTTGAATTTTCGTGCGGAACAAATCGGAACACGTCGGTTCTAAAAACACGGGCTTTTTCGTCAAGTTCTTTCAATACCTTTTTAATAAACTGAACATGCTTGAAATCGAGCTCAATCATAGTAAGTTCAGTACATCCACGCGATAAAAATTCGTACCCAATACTCCCTGTTCCCGAAAACAAATCGAGAACCGATATCGATTCAAAATCGATTCGGTTATTTAAGATATTAAATAAGCCTTCTTTAGCCAAATCGGTAGTGGGCCTTGCAGAAAAACTTTTTCCAGGGCTAAAATACCGCCCTCTGTACTCACCACCAACTATTCGCATAAGGCTAATTCTAATAATGAAATATACTGATGAATATCTTTTTTCATAAACGTGTAGCTTACGCTATAACCATCGGAAATCTGAGCCAACTTAACTTTTTCGAAATAATGTTTCAATTGTGCAATGAGCTTTGAATCTTTTTCGATGTTTCCCATGATTACAATCTCGCTAATAGGCTTACTTTTAATTTTTCCTGATGCATTTAAAATATAAAACAGACAATCGGCTTCGTTTTTAACGTAGAAAGAATTGGCAAATTCAACATGCTGCTCTAATTTAACAACAATAAGCAAGGTTCTTCCGGTAAATTCAATGAACATTTTAGAAGTTGGGCCATGCTTTTTCTCAGCATATTTAAATACAGGCACAATACCTGGCAATAACTGAATGTCAGAAAATTTATCCTTAAAAAAAGCTTTAATTGTTTTGGGTACCGATGTGACAGCCCAATAACCATTCAACAAATTCGACTTAATAACCGATTCGTCGCGATTTACCTGAAAAGAAAAATCCTGAAGTAATTCAATTTGATTATGATCGACCAAAGCAGCAGGGGCCAACAAGTATTTTAAAGTTTGGTATCCAACAACAACCCGCTTAAACACATTTTGCAGTATGGGTTCATTGTCAAACATCTTATCTAAAAACGTTTTGAGCATAAATGGCGTTACCGCATTAAATTCATAACTCGACAATACAATAAATTTTCGAACAGATATATCGTAAACAGCAAAAGAAAATCCATCCAGCTTACACTGGATGGATAATATATAGTTTGAACAGTTATTAATATCGAAAGTTTCGTCGATATATCGCGATACGATTTCCATCTATAAAAAACTTATTCCCAGTTACCTGCATTATTATTTGGCTCATTAATTGAACCAACCTTTAATCCAGGATAACGGTTATTTTTTCTTTGCTTTTCATTCAGGTTAATAATTTCCTGCTTATATTCCTCTTCAAGCTCCAATAAAACCTGGTTATTATGAGCTTTAGCTTCAAATACGGGAACCTTTACGCCCGATCCGGTAGTTATAATTGTTTGAGCTAACCAAAATTCTTGGCCTCCAGAATTAGGAATAATTTTGAGCTCATCGATATTATAACCACGGCCAAACACCTCATCCATAACACTAATTCTAATAGTATCACGAATAATTAAGCCTTTTTTCATAGCATCCCTTTCGTTAAGGCCGGCTTCAATCATACTATCGGTAAGCATACCAATTTTTCTGATTTGAGGGAGCGAATCATATTTAACAAATGTTATCAACGAATCCCAATCACCACAAAACTTACCATTTACATCTTTAAAAGCAACTTGTGCTTTCTTAATATCTATAAGGTTTTTAATAACATCATTATACCTTACAACCTTTGCCTTATCAAAATCGATTGGATTTTGAATTGTTTTCCAAACATGAAATGCCAAGAAAATCGCGATTGCAATTAATACAACCTGAATAATAATTTTTTTCATTTATTGTGATATTTAAAAGTTTTTGCTTAGTTCTTCTGCAAATTTATAAAAAAAATCAGATTATGTTTCCACAAAAAATTAATTTCGTAATAATATGTTTGAAAAGAAATTATCACAAATAATAAGCCAAGAGTTAAAGGTTGATCCAACGCCCGGTCAGAATGATGCAATTCAAAAAATTGCACACTTTATATACAAAGAAAACTCGTTTTCGACCTACCTGCTTCAAGGGTATGCCGGGACAGGTAAAACCCTACTTGTCAGCACTTTAGTTAATGCTCTCGATAAGTTTAAAATCGATACCGTACTTTTAGCACCTACTGGCCGTGCCGCAAAAGTTTTTTCTCAATATGCCAATAAATCAGCTTTCACCATTCACAAAAAAATTTACAGACAAAAATCGGCAAGCGACGGAATTAGCAATTTTTCTTTAGATTATAACAAAACCCCCAATACAATTTTCATTGTCGATGAAGCTTCGATGATTGCCAACGCCTCTTTTGAGCAATCAATTTTTGGCACAGGTCGTTTGCTCGACGATTTAATTGAATACGTTTACAGCGGGAAAAATTGCCGCTTAATATTGGTTGGTGATACAGCTCAGCTTCCGCCAGTTGGGCTTTCAATTAGCCCGGCACTGGATCAATCGGAGCTTGAGCATTACGGCTTAAGTGTTTTTTCTTCAATTTTAACCGATGTTGTCAGACAATCCGAAACTTCGGGTATTTTATATAATGCCACCAAAATTCGTCAACTCATTACAAATAATCGAATCAACTCGTTTTTTCCAATTAGAACCGAGGGATTAACCGATATAAAAAGAATTAACGGCGGAGATCTTATCGAGGCCATCAGCGGATGTTACGATAAATTTGGCGAATCGGAAACCATTGTTGTAACGCGAAGTAATAAAAGAGCCAACAAGTTCAACGAAGGTATCAGGCAGAGCATACTATGGCGCGAATCGGAACTCTCGGCTGGCGATCTTATCATGATTGTGAAAAACAACTACCATTGGGCCAACGATGACGATAAAATGGACTTTATAGCCAACGGCGATATTGCCCGTATTACAAAAATTTACTCAACCGAGGAGCTTTACGGATTTAGATTTGCCAACGTAACGCTCAATTTTATCGATTATGAAAATATTGAAATCGAATGTAAAATTTTTATCGACACCCTTACCATTGAGTCTCCCTCGTTTAGCAACATTGAGAACCAAAAGCTTTTTAATGCTGTTAGTGAAGATTATAAACACATAGCAAACAAGAAGAAACGCTGGGACGAGCTTAAAAAAGACCCCTATTTTAATGCCTTACAAGTAAAATTTGCCTATGCAATTACTTGTCATAAAGCGCAAGGTGGCCAATGGGATGCCGTATTTATCGACCATGGTTATTTAACCGAAGACATGTTAAATGTCGAATATTTAAGATGGCTTTACACCGCTTTCACCCGTCCAAAACGCGAATTATTTCTGGTTAATTTTGATAAGAAGTTTTTTGGCGAAAATGAAACTGATTTTTTCTAGTTTAAAAATTACTTGATAAAGGCTATTGGCTATCAGCTATTGGCTATTGGCTATCGGCTATTGGCTATCGGCTATCGGCTATAAGCTATAAGCTATTGGCTATTGGCTATCGGCTATTGGCTATTGGCTATAAGCTATTGGCTATAAGCTATTGGCTATAAGCTACTAAACTAGTTCCTTTATTTTGAACGCACTTGGGGTAACGAAATAACCATCCCTTCTTTAGCTGCAATGGTGTTTTCAAAAACCTCGTTTGCTTCGTTCAATAAAATCGAAATATCTTTATAACGAGCCGAAAAATGTCCAATCACCAATTGACCTGCCTTGCATTTTTTAGCAATCAGTGCAGCTTGTTCTGCAGTTGAGTGAAAAGTTTCAGCGGCACGTTTGGCATTGGTGCGATCAAAAGTTGCCTCGTGATAAAGAAGGGAAACACCATTGAGCAGATCACAAATATCGGGCAGGTAAATTGTATCGGTACAAAAAGCATACGATCGCTCTTTCATGGCAGTTAGTGTGAGCTCGGCATTCGGAATTACTTTATTATTAGTAGTCGTATAATCGGCTCCATTTTTAATCAAGTGTATTTCTTTTAAAGGGATGTTATACCTTGTAATTTGATCTTTTCGGATATTGAGCTCTGACGGAGCTTCATTGAATAAAAAGCCACAACAGGGCATCCTGTGTTTAAGTGGGAACGAAGTTACGCTTACTACCCCATCGTTGTATATTTCTTGTTCTTTTTTAAAGTTAAGCGGATGCCAAATAATTTTATACAAAAATTCAACACCCATAAAATCGAGTTGTGATTTCAATATTTCGGGTAGTGTTGAGTGGGCATATACGTGCAAGTCGTTAGTCCGCCCCAGTAATAAATAAGAAGTAATTAAGCCTATTAAACCAAAATAATGATCGCCATGCAAATGTGAAATAAAAATATGATTGATGCGTGAAAATTTCACTCCATATTTTCGCATTTGAATTTGAGCACCTTCGCCACAATCAATTAAAAAAAACCGCTCATGTACATTCAGTACATGAGCGGTTTGATATCGTAGTGAAGTAGGTAACGCTGAACTAGTGCCTAATATGGTCAACTCGAATGGGCTCATCAATGATTATTAAAATCGTTGAAGAAACTATTAAGCATCCAAATTATCCATAAAGGCTTCGGCTTCATCAAGGCTCTTTTTGATATTAAGAATAGTATCGAGAAGAGAAATCTTAATTAGGCTATCTACTTCGGGTTGTAACCCTGTTAGAACGAAATTTCCACCTAGTTGCTCGCACAAACGATTTCCAACAAGAATAGCACTTAACCCCGACGAATCGCAATATTCACAACTGTTTAGATTGAGAACAATGTTTTTGATTCCTTCGTTGGTCATCAATACAAGCTCCGATTTTAAATCGGGTGCGTTTACTGTATTTAGTTTCGTAGCAGTTGTTGAAACAACTGCATACTTGTCTTTCTTATTTATAGTATAATCCATAGCACGAACAAGGTACAAATTTCGATCATTAAATTCCAGACAAAAATTTATTTTTTTGCTTTTTCGTCCTTTTCCATTTTAGTTTTCAGTGCGGCAAGGTCCGAAATATCGCCAAGCGTTGTCACTTCAATGTTATCGTTAACATTTTTCATCGCTTTAGCCGCTTGATTTGATTGGGATTTTTTGGTATCCTTATCATCAGCTCGTTTAACATCTTCCCAAACACGTGAATGTGAAAGGATGATGCGTTTCGATGATTTTGAGAATTCGATTACTTTGAATGGAAGTTTATCTTCAACTTTCACGCTTGATCCATCTTCTTTGGTCAAGTGACGTGGAGTTGAAAAACCTTCAACACCATAAGGCAGAGCCACAACTGCACCTTTATCGAACAATTCGATGATGGTACCTTCGTGAACTGAATCGAGTAAGAAGATTGTTTCGAACACATCCCATGGGTTTTCTTCCAATTGTTTGTGTCCTAAGCTCAACCTGCGATTTTCTTTATCGATATCTAGTACAACAACTTCAATTTCGCTAGCAATAGCAGTAAATTCAGAAGGATGCTTCACTTTTTTAGTCCAGCTTAAATCACTGATGTGAATTAAACCATCAACACCTTCGGCAATTTCTACAAATACACCAAAGTTGGTGAAGTTGCGAACTTTAGCTGTGTGTTTCGAGCCCATTGCGTACAATTCTTCGATTTTGTCCCATGGGTCGGCATGAAGTTGTTTAATACCCAAGGACATTTTGCGTTCTTCGCGGTCGAGGGTTAAAATTTGAGCTTCAACTTCGTCGCTTACAGCCAAAAAGTCTTGGGCACTGCGTAAATGTTGGCTCCAGCTCATTTCTGAAACGTGAATCAAACCTTCGACACCAGTAGCAATTTCAACAAAAGCACCATAGTCAGCCAGTACCACTACTCTACCTTTTACAGTATCGCCAACTTTCAACTCAGCATCGAGGTTGTCCCATGGGTGCGGAGTTAATTGTTTTAAGCCTAAAGCAATACGTTTTTTCTCATCATCGAAATCGAGAATAACCACATTAATTTTTTGGTCAAGCTCTACAATTTCGTTTGGATGGCTTACGCGACCCCAGCTAAGGTCAGTAATATGAATCAAGCCGTCAACGCCTCCAAGGTCGATAAACACACCATAAGAGGTAATGTTTTTAACGGTACCTTCGAGTACTTGGCCTTTTTCGAGTTTCGAAATAATTTCTTTTTTCTGTTGTTCAAGTTCGGCTTCGATAAGCGCTTTATGTGAAACAACAACGTTACGGAATTCGTGATTAATTTTCACAACTTTGAATTCCATGTATTTACCTACATAAATATCGTAGTCGCGAATTGGTTTCACATCGATTTGTGAACCAGGGAGGAAAGCTTCAATGCCAAATACATCGACAATCATACCGCCTTTAGTACGGCATTTAATGAAGCCTTTGATTATTTCGTCTTTTTCGAGGGCTTCGTTCACACGATCCCATGAGCGCAACGAACGTGCTTTTTTATGAGAAAGAGTAAGTTGGCCTTTTTTATCTTCAAGGTTTTCAACATAAACTTCAACAGTATCTCCAATTTTCAAATCGGGGTTATAGCGAAATTCGTTCATGCTAACTACTGCATCCGACTTGTAGCCGATATTAACCACTACTTCGCGTTTGTTCATCGAAATAACGATACCATCAACGCATTCTTTTTCCTGAATGGTTGAAAGGGTTTTGTCGTACAACAACTCCAACTCTTCACGGTTTTTGCTTACGTTTACTTTTTCGTTAGCTAGGCCTTCCCAGTCAAAATCTTCATCAGCTTCAGCTACCGGATCAACAATCGGTTTTCTTACCGCCTTTTTCTTTTTGTTTGTTTCTTCAAAATCAACCTCATCGATTGAATCTTCAGTTTCAGCAACAACTTCTACTTTTTCGATTTCAGTTTCAGTTTCAGCAACAGTATTTTCTACTGTTTCAACTTGCTCAACTTGCTCTTTTTTTTCTTCTGTCATTTAAATGTTTTTTAAAATTAATGTGTTAGACTTTATATTGCTCTATAAAATGCGCGGCAAAAGTAAAATATTATTACTAATAATCAAAAGCCTTCGTCTTATTTTTCAACTTAAAATCAACAATTTATTGACAAATCGAAGTTTAATTTGCCTTAGTTTTGCACTACTAAGCATATGTAATCCTTTCGTTGTTTAAAAAACATGAAATAATTAATTATTAAATAGTTACTATTTCTTAGCCAATATTTCTATTTTTACGGCAATCATAATTGCCAAGCTAAATAACATTATATTGTATCAAATTATAATTAATTACTAATGGGGAAAAGCATCTTAATTACCGGTGGAGCGGGGTTTGTTGGTTCACACTTATGCGAAAAGCTTGTTTTAGAGGGAAACAATGTTATTTGTTTAGACAATTTTATCACAGGTTCGAAACAAAACATTGAGCATCTTATTGGAAAAACGAACTTCGAATTAGTACGCCATGATGTTATTTTTCCTTTTTATGCCGAAGTGGATCAAATTTACAACCTTGCCTGTCCAGCATCACCTGTTCATTACCAGATCAACCCCATTAAAACCATTAAAACATCGGTTTTAGGAGCAATTAACATGCTTGGGCTAGCCAAACGTACCCATGCTAAAATTCTACAAGCCTCTACCAGCGAAGTATATGGCAACCCCGAAATGAGCCCGCAACCCGAAACATACTGGGGCAACGTTAACCCCATAGGTAAGCGTTCGAGCTACGACGAAGGTAAACGGTGTGCCGAATCGTTATTCATGAACTATCACATCGAAAATGGAGTTCGAATTAAGATAGCCCGTATATTTAATACCTACGGACCCAAAATGCACCTCGAAGACGGCCGTGTTGTATCCAACTTCATTATTCAAGCACTAAAAAACAACGACATTACTATATATGGCAATGGCCAGCAAACTCGTTGCTTTCAATACATTACCGATTTAATCGAGGGGCTTGTCCGCCTTATGAACACCAACGACGACGTAAACGCCCCCATTAATCTTGGCAACACTCAACAGTTTACCATCGAACAATTGGCAAATAAAATTATTGAAATTACTGACTCAGAATCAAAAATCACTTACAAAGAAATACCCCCTGATGATCCACAACAACGACAGCCCAATATCGATACTGCAAAAAAACTATTAAATGGATGGCAGCCACTAGTTGAACTTGAAACGGGACTGATAAAAACAATAGCTTACTATAAAAACCTATTAAATATAAAGCAATTATGAAAGGAATAATATTGGCAGGCGGTGCTGGAACGCGCTTATATCCAATCACAAAGAGTATTTCGAAACAAATAATACCCATTTACGACAAACCGATGATCTATTATCCTTTTTCGGTGCTAATGCTTGCCGGCATAAAAGATATTTTGATTATTTCAACTCCAAAAGATATTGGATTATACAGCGACCTGTTTGGTGATGGAAAACAATTGGGCGTGAACATTGAATATGCAATACAACCCAGTCCCGACGGTTTAGCTCAGGCATTTATTATAGGTGAAAAATTTATTGGTGATGACAATGTTTGCCTGGTATTGGGCGATAATATTTTTTACGGTTATGGTTTATCGGGACAATTGGCCGAAGCTGCCAAAACAAAAGATGGCGCCACTGTTTTTGGCTATTTTGTGAACGATCCACAACGCTATGGCGTAGTTGAGTTCGACAAAAATGGCGCTGTAATAAGTCTCGAAGAAAAACCTGAAAAGCCAAAATCGAACTATGCTGTTACCGGCTTATATTTTTACTCGAACGACGTGGTTGCCAAAGCCAAATCACTAAAACCATCATTAAGAGGCGAACTCGAGATTACCGATTTAAATAAGCTGTACCTCAACGAAAACCGATTAAGCGTACAACTTATGGGCAGGGGCATGGCATGGCTCGACACCGGAACACACGAAAGTTTGATGCAGGCATCGAATTTTATTGCTACCATTGAACAACGCCAAGGCCTTAAAGTAGCTTGTCTGGAAGAAATTGCCTTCCGAAAAGGTTGGATCAATAAAGAACAATTGGCTATATTGGCCGAGCCACTGAAGAAAAACCAATACGGTGAATACCTTTTAAATCTTATTAATGAACGATGAAACGGGCAATTTTTTTTATAAAAACAAGGGAATAAAACTCATCAAGCCAAGTCCAGCTATATTTATTTTATAATTTTTTTAATAAATGAAAATAATTGAAACTCCAATAAAAAATCTACTAATAATTGAGCCTCGTCAATTCAAAGACGATCGTGGCTACTTTTTTGAGTCATTTAATCAAAAAAAATTTGTTGATTTCGGATTAAATTACAACTTTGTCCAAGATAACGAGTCGAAATCGCAATACGGAGTTATACGCGGCTTGCACTATCAACTAGCGCCTTACGCTCAAGCCAAGCTGGTAAGAGCTGTAAAGGGAAGTATTTATGATGTTGCAGTTGATCTTAGACAGGGTTCACAAACCTTTGGAAATTGGTTTGGTGTTGAATTAAATGAAGATAATAAATTGCAGTTGTTAATCCCGAGGGGATTTGCACATGGTTTTGCTGTTTTAAGCGAAGAGGCAATTTTTTCTTATAAATGTGACAATATTTATAACAAAGAATCAGAAAAAGGGATTATTTTTAACGACCCACAATTGGGGATTGATTGGAAATTAGCAGAAAAAGATATTCATTTGTCAGATAAAGACAATAAATTACCTTTATTTATAAACAGCGAACATAACTTTATACTTATACGATGAATAGTAAAATATTAATTACCGGAGCAAACGGGCAATTAGGGAACGAGTTGAGAAGGCTTTGTCGGAATTTTCCTGGTTTAGAGTTCATTTTTACCGATGTCGATATGTTGGATATTACCAACCCCGATGCAGTATCGGTTTTTATGGAAGCCAGCAAACCGGCAATGGTTGTGAATTGCGCCGCTTACACCAATGTTGATGAAGCCGAAGGTGACGTTAAATCAGTCAGAAAAATCAACGCTTTAGCCCCACAGGTTTTAGCCGCTGCATGTGCTATGCAAGATGCGTTTCTGATCCACATTTCAACTGATTATGTTTTCGACGGTTCTAAAACCGAGCCCTATTTAGAAGATGATGAAACCAACCCGCTTTCGGTGTATGGCAGTTCAAAACTCGAAGGAGAAGAAAAAATCAAAACTGTTTTCGACGATTATGTAATTATTCGCACATCGTGGTTGTATTCTGAATATGGCAACAACTTTATGAGAAAAATTCTTTCTTTGGGTAAAGAACGTGATTTTGTTGAAGTAGTTGATGATCAGATTGGCTCGCCAACTTATGCCCGCGACCTTGCCAATTGCATTATCGACATTATCATTAAATCAATATTAAACCCCGAAGCTTACTTACCTGGTATATACCACTATGCCAATCAAGGAAGCTGTTCGTGGTACGAATACACCAAAGAAATATTTGAATTGGCCGGTGTACAATGCGAGGTAAGACCAATTTCCTCTGATAAATATCCAACTAAAGCCAAACGTCCAAAATATTCGGTTTTAAACACAACCAAAATAAGAAGTTCTTTTGGCATTGGAATTCCAAACTGGCGCGACAGCCTAAAAGAGTGTATTTCCTATTTAAACTATTAATTGATAATGAATAATTCCGAACTGCTAAAACTTGTCGAAAGTCGTGCTAAAGTATGGCAAAGCGAAATTTTCGATACAGAAACCAGAAACGAAGTAAAAGCATTACTCGATAAAGAAGATAAGAACGACCTCATTAATGCTTTTTATCGCGACCTTGAATTTGGTACAGGCGGAATAAGAGGCATCATGGGTGCTGGAACCAACCGCATGAATATTTACACTGTTGGCGCTGCAACCCAAGGTCTTTCAAATTATTTAAATAAAGCATTTACCCACCTTGACCAAATAAAGGTGGCCATTGGTCACGATTGTCGCAATAACAGCCGAAAATTTGCCGAAGCATCGGCTAAAATATTCTCGGCCAATGGTATAAAAGTCTATCTTTTCGAAGACTTAAGGCCCACACCCGAACTTTCGTACGCAATTCGTGAACTGGGCTGTCAAAGCGGTATTATACTCACCGCATCGCACAATCCTAAAGAGTACAACGGCTATAAAGCATACTGGGACGATGGCTCGCAAATTGTTGCACCACACGATGAACTAATTGTTGATGAAGTAAGAAAAGTTAAAGTTGAAGAAATCAAGTGGAACGGTAACGACTCCGATATTACCATACTGGGCGAAGACTTCGACAAAAAATTCATCGAAAAAGTAGTTTCGGTAATCATCAATCCCGACATTGTAAAAAGGCAATCCGATCTTAAAATCGTATTCACGCCTATACACGGTACAGGAGTTAAACTGGTTCCTGATTCATTAAAAGCTGCCGGTTTTAACAACATCATCAATGTTCCCGAACAAGATGTGGTTAGCGGCGACTTTCCAACCGTTGTTTCGCCTAACCCCGAAGAACCTGCTGCCATGGAAATGGCCATGCAAAAAGCCCGCGAAACCGATGCCGACATTGTTATGGCTACCGACCCTGATGCCGACCGTATTGGCGTTTGTACTAAAAACGACAAAGGCGAATGGTTTATCGTAAACGGAAATCAAACCACTATTTTGTTCTTGTATTATATTATTACCCAATACAAGGCTTTGAACAAATTGAAAGGCAACGAGTACATAGTTAAAACTATTGTTACCTCTGAATTGATTGCTGAAATTGCCCGAAAAAACAACATAGAATACTTCGATAGCTATACCGGATTTAAATTTATTGCCGAGATTATTCGCGACAACGAGGGTACTAAGAAATATATTGGTGGTGGCGAAGAAAGCTTCGGATTCCTTCCTTCAGACTTTGTGCGAGATAAAGACGCAGTTTCGTCGTGTGTACTAATGGCCGAAATAGCAGCTTGGGCAAAAGACCAAGGCAAATCGCTGTACGACTTACTTAAAGCCATTTATGTTGAATACGGCTTCTCAAAAGAGAAAATGAAGTACATTGTACGAGAAGGTCAACAAGGTGCCGTGGAAATTCAAAATATGATGAAAACTTTCCGTGAAAACCCTCCTGCTGTTTTAGGCGGTTCAAAACTCGAAATTGTAAAAGATTATTCAACCTTAATTGCCAAAAATATCTTAAGCGGTAAAGAGGAAAAAATTGAGCAAAAAGTGACTTCCGACGTGTTGCAATTTTTCACCGTCGATGGTACAAAAATTTCAGTTCGCCCATCGGGCACCGAACCTAAAATCAAATTTTATATAGAGGTAAAAGCACCATTAAATAATATTTTGGATTTTGACAAGGTAAACGCCTTAACCGAAGAAAAAGTAAACACCGTGATGGCCGACTTAGTCAAATAATTAAGTGTAAACTATACATACTGAAAAACCACCTTAAATGGGTGGTTTTTTGTTTTGCAAAACTGCTAATTGTAAACTGAAAATGCTCTATTCTTATCAATTCAATAAATAATTTCAAAATTTTAAAAACGATAAAACACAATATATTTACATATTAGATGAAATTTAAACAAGAACTTATACACGGCAAACTGATTAAACGCTACAAACGTTTTTTGGCCGATATTGAACTCGATAATGGAGAAATAGTGCTTGCCCATTGCACCAACTCGGGCAGCATGAAAAGTTGTTTAGAAGAAGGTGCCGAAGTATATCTTACACCGGTTGACGATCCAAAACGGAAAACGAAATTCACTTGGGAAATGATTAAAATGAACGGCGACTGGATTGGTGTCAATACCGGGACCCCAAATATACTGGCCTACGAAGCAGTGTCGAAGGGATTAATTAACGGACTAAAAGGCTATACCGAAGTAAAACGGGAAGTGACTTGGGGCGACAGCCGTTTCGATTTAATGGCCAAAAATGAACACGAGATCTGCTTTATCGAAGTCAAAAACGTTACGATGAAAGAAGATTGTTTTGCACGCTTTCCAGATGCTGTTACCTCACGTGGGCGCAAGCACCTCGAAACACTAATCAACGTCAAAAAGGCAGGCATGAGGGCTGCTATGCTCTACGTTGTTCAACGCAGCGATGTTTCGGTGTTTGCACCGGCCGACAAAATTGATCCTGAATATGGCAAAGCCTTGCGCAAAGCTATTGAAGAAGGAGTTGAAATATTTGTAGTACAAGCAAAGGTTACACCACAATCGATTGATATTGTTAGGCATTTACCAATGCAACTTTAAAAAGCATTTATTAATGCTATTCCATTGCTATTCAATACTGAAACAAAAAATGTATTACAAAAACTCCCAAAGCAAATAATAATTGTAGTTTACAACCAGATGTACAATAGCACAAAAACGAAGCCAGCCATTAAATAACATTTACCCCTTCCGAGTATACCCTTTTTACCCCTCACCATAAAAATTCCCGATAGGGCAAGAAAAATTAAAATTCCGCCAAAAACATCAGCGGGAGCAGTCCAATATTTCTTTTGGTTGTAATGCAATTTATTGATAAAAAACACCAAGGGTTTCTTTTTGTAAACTTCAAATTGCAAGAGGCCTGTGTTTGGATTATAACTTCCTATTCCACCCTTTATAAAGAGCTGATATTGTTCATTATCGGGCAAAACCTTGTTAAGTACATAAGCATCGAAACAATTGGCAAAAAATAATTCCAATTCACCAATAGTCAAACCAACAGGAATTTTATTTTCAACAACTACGGTTCGGTACGCCGGATCGTTATGCAATTTTTTATGATTGAGTATTATGCCTGAAACAGCATAAACTAAGGTAATTCCAACTATAAAAAACCCAATATCGCGATGAAGAATGCGCAACCATTTCCGAATGTTCTTTTTACTCAGCCAACTCATACCTTATTCCTTCGATATAAAATATTGAATAATAGTTTTTCCCATGTTCCTTCATCCACGATCTCATTTTATTGATATTGGTCATTTCGGCACTGCAATGCTCACCGTTGGGCTCAGCATCGGATGGATGCTCCGCAATAACATCATTGGCCATTTCGTCAATTTCGCTGGCCATTAAACGGTTTTCCTTCAATATACCAGTTACCTTAATGAGATTACCCATTAACTCTTTACCAAAATTCTCAATTTCGCCGGCAGCTTCAATCCTAATAGAAAATTCGCCGGTTGAATCAACAATAAAACACCTGCGTCCCGAATGAGAACAGACATGATTTATCCTACCCGAAATAGTTAATTCTTTTTCGATATTTTGCTCCGCGACTCTCAGTAAGTCTTCAACTTTCAATTCATCAACATGGCTGTCATGCTGTTTAAAATTACATGAAGCAAAAACCAACAATGAAAAAACAATCAATAGAAACCGACTTAACATAGTTCTTTTTTTTTAAATTTTTCTATTAATGTAATAAACCTATGAAAAAGACGATAATAACGCAATTTTTTTTTTGAAATAAAGAAAAAAGCCAATGATTAATAAATTGTAAACAAAAGGGACAACAGGGTGCCTGAATAATATCAAAGGTTTTTATCTGATTATATTTGTAAGGTTTGAAAAGATATGACAGTCAAGACAATAAATATCTAATATATTGGCTGACTGGAATAAACAAAAAAACACAAACAACAAAAAGATAAATAAACAAAACAAAATAACAAAGTTTAATTTTTTAAAAATAAAATAAGTATGACAAAAAACCAAAAGCTTTTGGATTGGGTAAACGAGTGGGCAGCAATTTGCCAACCCGACAATGTTTACTGGTGTGATGGTTCGGAAAAAGAGAACCAACGGTTAATGGACAAAGTAGTAGCATCGGGTGCAGCAGTTAAGCTCGATGACAAAAAACGTCCTGGATCGTACGCTTTTAACAGTGACCCCAGTGATGTTGCCCGTGTTGAAAACCGCACATTTATCTGCACTACTAAAAAAGAAGATGCAGGCCCAACCAACAACTGGATGGCTCCTGATAAAATGAAAGCCGAGATGCTAAAAAGCTTCACAGGCTGCATGAAAGGACGCACTATGTATGTAATTCCTTTCAGCATGGGACCTTTAGGCTCAAATATTGCAAAAATAGGTATCGAAATTACCGATTCAGAATATGTTGTTACCAACATGCGCATTATGACCCGTATGGGCAAAGCTGTTCTAGATATTCTTGGCAATGGCGATTTTATCCCATGCATGCACTCAGTAGGTGCTCCGCTTGAATCAGGACAAGAAGATGTAAGATGGCCTTGCGCTTCAAACATCGACGATAAATACATTTCACATTTCCCCGAAACCAACGAAATTTGGTCATTCGGCTCAGGATACGGCGGCAACGCATTGTTGGGCAAAAAATGTTTGGCTTTGCGTATTGCATCAAGTATAGCAAAACGCGAAGGCTGGTTGGCCGAGCACATGTTAATCATGGGTATCACCAACCCCGAAGGTGAAAAAAGATACATTGCAGCTGCTTTCCCAAGTGCCTGTGGTAAAACCAATCTCGCCATGTTGATTCCAACTATTCCAGGCTGGAAAGTTGAGACCGTAGGTGACGACATTGCATGGATGAAATTCGACGAAAATGGCGTTTTACGTGCCATTAACCCCGAAGCTGGATTCTTTGGTGTTGCTCCTATGACATCGGATGAAACTAATCCAAATGCAATGCACAGTGCCGATAAAAACACAATTTTCACCAACGTTGGAGTAACTCCCGACAAGGATATCTGGTGGGAAGGCATTGGTTGGGACTGCCCAGCTGGTACTATTAACTGGAAAGACAAAGAATACGATCCTAAATCGGACGAATTAGTAGCACATCCAAATGCACGTTTTACGGCTCCTGCCGGACAATGCCCATGTATTGATCCAGCTTGGGAAGATCCCGCTGGTGTACCCATTTCAGCTATCTTATTTGGTGGCCGTCGTCCAGGTACTGTACCTTTAGTTTACCAAGCACTTGATTGGGACCACGGTACTTTCATGGGGTCGATTGTTGGTTCAGAAGTTACAGCTGCTGCCATTGGCCTAAAAGCAGGTGTACGTCGCGACCCATTTGCCATGTTACCTTTCTGCGGATACAACATGGGCGATTACTTCGGACATTGGATCAACATTGGCAAAAACGCTCCTGATAAGAGTAAATTGCCTTTAATTTTCAACGTGAACTGGTTCCGCAAAAGCCCCGAAGGCAAATGGTTGTGGCCAGGTTATGGCGAAAACATCCGTGTACTGGGATGGGTCATCGACCGTGTATTAGGTAAAGTTGATGCCGTTGAAACTCCAATTGGTTTGCTTCCTAAAAAAGAAGACATCAACATTGATGGACTTAAGGGTCAAGCCGAATTAATGGACGATTTACTGGCTGTTGACAAAAAACTTTGGTTAGACGAATGTGAATTAATTGCTGAACACCAAGCACAATTTGGCAATTCGTTACCAAAAGAGTTGAAAGAACAATACGAAAATTTGAAAGTAAGACTTCAATAGTATTTCAACAAATTATAATATAAAGGGCATTTCAAAACACGAAATGCCCTTTTTGCTTTTATAAAAATCATGCTGTGAAGTTTCACTAATTAACCTCATTCTAAATAACTTAACGCATAAAAAACCCCGTTCTTTTAAGAAACAGGGCTTATACTGAATCGGTAAAATACACTAAATTAAACAAATGGTGTTTTCACAATGGTGGCTTTTAACATTTTATCGCGTACCTGAATAAAAATTTCGTTACCCAAAGCCGCATATTCATCTTGAATGTAACCCATTCCAATCCCAACGTTTAAAATGGGGGAAATTGATCCCGATGTAACTTTTCCTATTTTTTCATTTTGATTGTTGAATATTTCGTAATCGTGACGAGGTATCCCCCTGTCAATCATTTTGAAACCGCGTAAACGTTTTTGTGGCCCTTGATTTTTCACCGTCACAATCAACTCTTTGCCTATAAAGTTTTTATGGTCATTAATTTTGGTAATCCAACCTAAACCAGCCTCAATGGGCGAAGTGGTGTCGTCAATATCGTTTCCATAAAGACAAAAGCCCATTTCGAGCCTCAAGGTATCGCGAGCACCAAGGCCAATTGGCTTAATGCCAAATTCTTCGCCAGCATCAAAAATAGCCTTCCAAATCTTCTCAGCATATTCGTTGTAAAAATACAGTTCAAAACCGCCTGCACCAGTATAACCAGTAGCCGAAATAATAACGTTTTCGATACCCGCAAAAGTGGCAACAACAAATTTATAATAGTTAATTGAACCGAGATCGATATCGGTTAATTTTTGTAAGGTTTGAATTGCTTTTGGACCTTGAATAGCCAATTGTGCAATTGAATCGGATGAGTTTTCAATTTCGACACCATCAATACTATGTTTCAATAACCAATTAAAATCTTTTTCAACATTCGAAGCGTTTACCACCAGAAGATATTTATTGAGTTCAAAATAATAAACAAGCAAATCGTCTACTATTCCACCCTCTTCATTCGGTAAATAGGTATATTGGATATCGCCAATTTTCAGCAAAGACACATCGTTTGAAGTTACTTTTTGCAAAAACTCGACTGCTTTTTTGCCTTTAACCCAAATTTCGCCCATGTGAGAAACGTCAAAAACACCAACACCGCTTCTCACTGTCAGGTGTTCATCTTTAATTCCACTGTACTCAACAGGCATATTAAAACCTGCAAACGGAAGCATCTTAGCTCCTAAATCGATATGTTTTCGGGTAAAAGGTGTTGTTTTAGTCATATTTATTCAGAATTTTATTTAAAGTAAACAAAAGTAAAAGGTTACAATAGTTCGTTATATTTTTATAAGCAATTAACGTACAGCACCTTATGAATTACTCAGATATCTCGTTAAACAATTGAATACTAGCGTTCTATATTTTGTCTCAATACTAATATCTAATAACCTAACGATCTATTGAGGTTATAGAACTCAAAATAATGAAAAAAATACATCAAAAAAAAATAAACTGTGTTTGATGTTTGGGAGTTATAAGCTATTTTTGTTAATATTGTACAGATATGTTTTAATTAAGTAATCATGGCCTATACAGATCTTACGTACTTGAAGGAAATTACCGGGGGAGAGAGCAGCATTGTTACCGAAATGGTAGAAATGTTTATTGACCAAGTTAGCGAGTTCAAAGAGAATATGAATAAATTTTATGCCGAAAAAAACTGGGTCGATCTTGGGAAAGAGGCACACAAGGCTAAATCGTCAGTTTTAATTGTTGGCATGGAAGAAATGGGGCAAAAATTGAAGAAACTTCAATTGCTCACCGAAGAAGGAACAGAGGTTGACACCTATTACGATTACATTAAATTGTTCGAAGAACAATGCGATGCTGCGCTAATAGAGCTCAAAGAGGAACTTGAGAAATTATAATTTCACCGGTTCTTTTTTCCACAAAACAGGTCGTCTTTAAAAGATGGCATCACTTTGTTATTAATTTTGAAGCTTACTATTTTAGCATAAAAAAACTCCAACAGCACATTGTTCTGTTGGAGTTTTTTTTGAATCATTCAACAAAGGATGCAACCAGATGTTCAATTTAAAAAATTGAAGGATTTAAAAAAAACATGAATATTGTGTTGTAACCCAATTCAGGAACAAAACGAAGCAGTAATTATATGGAAAGCACATCGCACAATTTAATGAAGCATGTAAAAATAAAACCTATATTTTCGACTCAAAATTAAAGAATCGACGTTTGAGGGATACTACTATTTATTGATGAACGTTTCATTAATATTTGAGTTATATTTGTAATGCAAAAGTGCAATCAAATCTAAAACACACACACTGACAATGAGGATTTTGAGTGTCCTTTCCCTTATAATAATTGTTTTTGCGCAAAACATTTTTGCACAGCATTTACCTACTGTTACCTATTATCATCCCGAAATTAATTCAGAATCGGATCAAAGGACTGACACATTAACAACAAATTCATCCGTATCAAAATCAGCCTGGAGTCATTTAACAATTAATTCAGATTCAAACATTGAAGAATTATTGACCATCCAAAAAGAAGAAAGCATTCGGAAAGGCGGGATAGATGGCTACAGGGTTCAAATTTACCAAGGCAATAAAGATGAAGCCTATCAGATTAAATCACGTTTTTTATCGTTTTATCCGAACCAGAGCGCTTATGTTACTTTTCAAACACCCGATTTTAAAGTGCGAATTGGCGATTTCAGGACTCGCTCCGAAGCCATCAAATTAAAATATGAAATCAAAAATAAATTTTCAAACCCATTTATTGTTGAAGATATAATCAATTTTCCTAAGTTGTAAGACAAAAGCAAGCTGCTTTAAGCAGATATTTATATGAGTGAACAAATAAAACACGAGTGCGGAGTAGCCATGATAAGGCTTCTTAAACCATTAGAATTTTACACAAAAAAGTATGGAACGTGGATGTACGGCCTTAACAAGCTTTACTTGCTGATGGAGAAACAACACAATAGGGGACAAGATGGGGCAGGCATTGTTTCACTAAAAATAGACACAAAGCCCGGCGAAGAATATCTCGACCGTATGCGTTCCAATAAAGCCAACCCCATAAAAGACATTTTCGATCAAATTACCAGCAACTATCAACTTACCGACGAAAAAATACCACGAAGAATTCACCAACCCCGCATGGGCAAAAAAACACCTCCCTTTTGTAGCCGAAGCATATTTGGGGCATTTACGTTACGGCACTTTCGGGCGCAACTCAATTGAATCGGTACACCCGGTAATGCGTCAAAATAACTGGCGATCGAGAAACCTGGTGTTAGCCGGAAACTTTAACCTTACCAATACCGACGAGCTTTTCCAACGCTTGGTTGAATTGGGACAACATCCAAGCGCCTACAACGACACAGTAACAATTCTTGAAAAAGTAGGTCATTTTCTCGATCAGGAAAATGAATTAAAATTCAGACAATATAAGAACAAGGGTTATTCAAATAAAGACATTTCGCCTTTAATTGAGAAAAACCTCGACATTCAAAACATTTTAGAAAACGCTTCGCGCGACTGGGACGGCGGTTATACCGTAGCCGGAATGATAGGTCATGGCGACTTGTTTGTTACCCGCGATCCGTGGGGCATTCGTCCGGCATTTTATTACCACGACGATGAAGTTGTGGTTGTAGCTTCGGAACGACCCGTTATCCAAACCACAATGAACATTAAGTACGATAAGGTCAAAGAGGTGAATCCTGGCGAAGTAATTATCATTAAACGCGATGGGAGCATTAGCACTAAAATGATACGCGTACCACATCAGCGAAAGGCTTGCTCATTCGAACGCATTTATTTTTCACGCGGCAGCGACCGCGACATTTACATCGAACGTAAAAACCTTGGGCGCTACTTGGCTCCCATTATTCTCGATAAAGTTGAATTCAATTTGACCGATACCGTTTTCTCGTACATTCCCAATACCGCCGAAACTGCATTTTATGGAATGATGGAGGGAATACGTGAAAACTTACTCGGCTGGAAGAAAAAACAAATTAAGGCACTAAACGGAAATCTTTGCGAAGAGAAAATTGCTGAAATTATTGCTGTTGAACCACGCATCGAAAAAATTGCCATTAAGGATGTGAAGTTACGCACTTTTATTGCCGACGATAAAACTCGCGACGACTTGGTGGCACACGTTTACGATGTTACTTACGGAATTGTTAAAAACGATATCGACACCCTGGTGGTAATTGACGACTCAATAGTTCGGGGTACAACACTTAGAGAGAGCATTTTACGAATGCTAGATCGATTGAACCCTAAAAAAATCATTATCATTTCATCAGCGCCACAAATCAGGTTTCCCGATTGCTATGGTATCGACATGGCCCAATTGAATAAATTTGCTGCCTTTAATGCCACCATTGAACTATTGAAAGAAACCGGGCAGCAACATATAATAGATGAAGTGTACGAAAAATGCAACGAACAGCGCAACCTGCCAAAAGAGGAAATCATAAACTATGTAACTGATATATACAAACCATTTACCCCCGAACAAATTTCGACAAAAATAGCCGAAATGCTCAAGCCCAACGATTGCCATGCCGAAGTAGAACTGGTTTTCCAAACCATCGACAACCTACATAAAGCATCGCCAAACCATACAGGCGACTGGTATTTTACCGGCAACTACCCTACTCCCGGAGGCAACAAAGTAGTAAACAATTCCTTTATTGATTATTACGAAGGGCTGAAACAATAGGACTCACTAATAATCAAAAAAGCGACTATTTTGTAATGAAACAGTCGCTTTTTTGATTATCAGAACCCTTAAATTATTTCTTATCCAAAGAATCCTTGTATGCTACAAATGTTTTGATGTTTTCTTTGCAAGCACCTAAATAAGTTATTGCTTGTTCATTATTTGGATCCACTTTTAAGACCTCTTCGAACAAAGGAATAGCCTCTTCAAACTTCACCACTGCTTTTGTCATATTTGCAAGGTACTCGGCAGGATCGCCTATCGAAGCTTCTTTTGCCAACTCGTTGGCTGCATTGAACGGATCTGAAGCTTCTTTCAACAAAGGAATGGTTAATAATACAGCCATTTTATCGCGCTCTCGACTTTTTGGATATTTAATCATCGCTTCTTTTAAAACCTTGGTCATTTTTTCTTCATCACCTGCTTCGCGGTATATAAATGCAATGCGTAACATCGATGCATCGGGACGATAATTTAAATCGGCCGATGTTTGATAAAGACTCAAAGCAACATCGTTTTTGTCAACTTTATTGGCACAATACGCCATCTCGTAAGCCGTTTTAGCGTCTGTTGCCTTCTCTTTAGGATTCTTTTCATAATATTTTTCAAAATACTCGTATGCAGATTTAAAGTCTTTTTTCTGCATAAAACTATTTGCAGCAAACCTAAAGCTATTATTGTATAACGATAGTGTGTTGGCATCTTCGGCAGCTCCCTCTTCGTCTGAATTGAGGTAAATTTCCCACTGTTGGATGGCAGTAACGTAATCTTTGCTACGGTATGCATCGTTTCCTTCGTTCTTTGCTTGCAAACCTTCGCTCAAATCTTGTGCAAATGCAGTTGATACTGCTGAAATAACAAGAATAATGATTAGTAATTTCTTCATCTTAAAATAT
>DATERL010000110.1:0-35471 GCA_035271585.1 Prolixibacteraceae bacterium | reverse complement strand
AAAAAAGAAAGATAAAGACACTCACCTACAAATACTTAACAGTATTTTTGACTCTTAAGTTAACGGCTATGGATGTACATCGGGACGGGCAATTCATCCTGTTTTGAACTGAAATTCTACCCTTTTTTAGTGCGACTGAATAGTTACGTTTTTAGTTTATTGGCATCGATACCGTGCTGAACTTGCCCAAAGTAAAGTTCACTTGAAATATATGGTGAAAAATTGGAACGTGGCATTTTGTATTTCACCTTTAAGCGGGTTTTTATAACGTTATTTAATGCTGTAAAATTGGAATAATTGTTTGCATCGTCGTCGATGTTTTGATACTGCAACCGATAATACAAACGTGTTCGATGGATTTTGTATTTTGCCTCGGCCGAAATGGCCACAGTGTGGGTAAACTTGAATTTTTTGGTATAGTTTTTTCGGTTTTTTGCAAAACGGTACATGGCTTCCAGTTCTAGAAACTTATAAGGCGAATAATTAATACCAACATCAGCCTATATTTTCCCAATACGCGAAATATCTTGCTCCATGGCCAGTTCAATTTCGCCAAAGGTGTGAAAACGGTTAAACAATTTTTTATCGACCGCAATTGACGAGCGGGCTTTTAGATCGCATACCACCTTATAATATTGGGCACTTAATCCACTTACCCAAAAAACGAATAAAAAAGTTGCTGCCGTTTTTATTAATTGCATATCAATACTTTACTGAATTATTTATTCAATAATTAGGTTATAATCCGCAGGTGCCCAGTTTAGATGAACCATGCTCTATTAATTTTTTACATCGCTCACAACAGTTGAACTCGATTCCCGAACAATACCGTTTATAGCCCATTCTTAATTATCGCCATATCGGACACCAATATAATTATCAAAAATATCGCAATGTGAAATTTCCACCAAATGGTTCGACGAACTAATGCCCAACTCACTGCTTTGTTGATAATTATTGATATAAGCATCGTGAATAAAACGAAGTGAGTTGCTAGTTGAGCAATTTAATAATCATTGTTCTACTTGCTTTTTTCTTTATCGGCTTCGTTAAAGTCTTTCAAAAATTGAGTGTGCGGTAAAATATCCCAAGTTTCTTTTATATCCCAATTCGACTTTACCTCGATTATTTTCGAAAAATAAAAAACTTTTTCGGGTTGTATTTTCTGATCCAAAATACCGCTATCCCACTTCTTATTTTGGTTAAGATCTTCGATAAATTTTATTCGATATTTTGCGGGTTTCAAAAAATTAAAAACAATTGTGTTTTCATTTTCATTACTGAACACCTCGTATAAAACCTCTTCGTCTTTCGAATTTTTCAATAACTGCACAATTCCTGGCGAATTACTACCTTTCAACTCAATAATTACGCTGCCGTAATATTCAAGTTTTTGTGTTTTAAATTTCTTTTCGAAGACTTTATTATGAAGCCCTGTAAGTGATGTAATGGCTGCCGAGTCGATTTTAATCACGTAATTTGTTTCCTCTTTCATCTCAAAATCAAGCTCATATTCGCGCTTCGAATTTGCAATCAAATCAAAACTAACAGCCTCAAAAGTTGAATCGTTCACTACTACCGAGAGTTGAACAAACTCTTTAGTGATTTTATTCACCGGAAGGGGTGCTGTTATTTTCACCTTTTTATTCAAATCAAAATTACCAGTGGCATTGATAGCAAAATCGAACAAAACAGGCAGCTCTTCTTCTTTCACAATACTTGGTGAACGCTCTTTCTCTTTTGGCTTTTTGAAATTCATCTTCAAAGTGTCGGCCTTGGTGATAAAATTTTGAGCTGAATCGCTTACTGTGTAGTTAATTGCAATTTTTAACGAATCGGTTTTGACCAATCCAGGGTCGCATATCCAAATCGAAAGCGTATCGCGGTTTCTTCCAAGTTCTTTATAAATAAGCGAATCGGTATTTTCAACACCCAACAATTCAATTTTGAACGAATCACACAATTGTTCGTTAAAAACGAGCAGCATAAAATCTTCGGTTTCGCGGCGCGATCCAACCAAAAACTGTTTATAAAAATCGGGCAAAAATAAATACGAAATAATTTCCGAAGGCTCAAATTCAGTGTATCCTTTGCTAGTTAATGTTGTATCGGTTTCGGTATAAATGGTGTCAATAGTGGTTATATGCTTAGCATTGGGAATCAACAAAGTATCGAAAAAAGCGATTTGCTCAGTTTTTTGCGAATAAAAAAGTTTATTATCGGTGTTGATAATTCCATAGAGGCGATAAGAACCAGTAGTTAAATTATCGAACATAAAATAACCTTTTTTATCGGTTTTGGCGATATAGTCGGGTCTAGTTGTCGAGAACAGCGAATCTTCGTTTATAGTATAAAGCAGGGCCGTTGCGTTTTCGAGGGGTTCAAGATTAAACGCATCGAGCAGATAACCGCTAATTATAAGGGTATCAATTTGATCGTAGGTCGAAAACAACATTCTGAAACCATCTATCTTGTTCCCCTCGTTATAATCTTTGATTCCATCGGCAAAATCAACCGAATAAGTTCGACCCGGATCTAAAGCCTCATTCAATTTTATGATAATACTTTTACCCTTTAATTTCACGGTTGGTTTCTCGGCTAAGGGTGGCGAAATTATCATTTTACCCGAGAGGTTATCAACCACCACGTATTCATCGAAAGTGAGAATAATTTCTTTACCCGCAAAGTTGGTTTGAAGAGGGTCGGGAACACTGTTCAGTATTACTGGCGCAATGGTGTCGCGCGGACCGCCTTGTGGCCCTGATCCGGGGTTTGCACACGAATGAACATTCACAAGCACTGCAACGATTGTAATAAAGAATAAGGTTTGCCAAAGAGGTTTCAGGTATTTATTGTGAATTTTGCTCATTACTGTTTACGTAGTTAAAAGTTACAGATTTCGTTTTCGGACAATGGCGGCATCATTTACCAAAAACCGTCAAAAGTAGGTACTTCGTCTTTATTTGAAATGTCTTCATCGTTGCAATCGAGATCAATATTAAAGTTTTCTGGTTTTTCGAATTTAAAATCCTGGATATAGTTTAATGTTGAATCGGCAAAAACCTTTTTGAAAAAACGTCCAAAAACCGGCAAGGCCATATTGGATCCTTGTCCACGTGTAATATCTTCAAAATGGATGCTTCGGTAGTTGGCGCCCGTCCAAACGCCAGCAACCAATTCGGGAGTAAAACCAACAAACCATCCATCACTCTGGTTTTGGGTTGTTCCGGTTTTACCTGCAAAAGGGGTATTAAAACCGCCATATTCCTTAAAAACATCGTATTTCGAAATTAAACGGATACCCGAACCTTCGCGAATCACATTTTGCAAGAGGTTGGTCATGAGGTATGCCGTATTTTCATCAATCGCGTCGTGTTTATGTGAGGTAAAAGAAGCCAGCTCGTTACCATTTTTATCTTCGATATGACTAACAATAAGCGGTGTAGTATATACTCCTTTATTAGCAAAGGCGCCATAAGCTGCCACCATTTCGTACAATGTTATTTCGGCAGTACCCAAAAACATTGAGGGTACAGCAGGTATATCGCTATAAATACCCATGCGCTGCATCACATTTTTCATTGCACCGGGGTTGTAACGCTTCATAACCCAAGCCGAAACCTGGTTTACCGAATTGGCTAATCCCCAGCGTAAAGTAACCATTTTACCATCGTAATCACTTTTCGACGAGTTTTTTGCAGTCCATGCCGATCCATCGTCCAAAATAAAAGTTTGCTCAACATTAGGTACCATTTGGCAAGGTGATAAGCCATTTTGCATTGCCAAAGTATACAGAAATGGTTTACAGGTAGAACCAACCTGGCGTTTGTAGGTCGATGAACGTACCATGTCGATTTCGGTAAAGCCATAGGCCGAACCACCTACCCATGCGCGAACTGCGCCATTACTGGGTTCCATGGCCATAAACGATGTGCTCAAGTTTTTTAAATAATATTTTATTGAGTCGAGCGGGCTCATAATGGAATCCTTGTAACCCTCCCAAGTATAAACCATCAGCGTATCGCGGGTGTTAAACACATTCATGATTTTGTCATGGCTCATCCCATCTTGTTTTAAACTGCGATAACGTTGGCTTCGTTTTATTTCATTTAGAAAATTTTGTTGAGCCTGCTCATTGGATAAATCATTTGAAAAGGGCGCATTTCTAAACTTTTTGACATGGGCATCGAGCTGGGGTTGCAGTAACATCAAGTGGGCTTCAACTGCATCCTCGGCATACTCCTGCATTCGATAGTTAATTGTAGTATAAATTTTAAGCCCATCCATGTATAAATCATAGGGTTCGCCGTCGGGTTTCAGGTTTTTATTGCACCAGCCATAAAGCGGATCGGTATACCAAGCCACCGAATCTTCAAGGTAGCGTTGCAGCGATAAAGTAGTGCTACCATATTGCGAACGGTCGGGTTCAGTTGCAATCATTGTCCGTTCGAGGTATTTTCTAAAATAAGGTGCTATTCCCTTTTTCAACTCGCTGCGATTAAAATCAATATCGAGTGGTTTAATTCGGGTGCTATCGAATTCATCACGATTTAAATATCGATTTTTAAGCATTTGTGAAAGCACCACATTACGGCGGCTCAATGCTCTTTCTTCGAAGCGAACCGGGTTATAAAGAAAAGGGTTTTTAAGCATCCCCACTAACATGGCTGCTTGATGCAGTTGGAGAGAATCGGGGAGGATATTGAAATAAGTTTGAGCAGCCACTTTAATACCGAAAGCACCATGAATAAACTCAAATTTATTAAGGTACATTGTAATGATTTCTTCTTTAGTATAACTGCGTTCCAACTTCACAGCGATAACCCATTCCCTGAATTTGCGTACAGCCAATTTAATACCCGAGTTGTCCTCGCGAGGAAAAAGCAATTTGGAGAGTTGTTGCGTAATGGTACTTCCACCTCCCGAGTTTAAATCGTGGGTGAGAACACCTTTAATGGCCCTAAAAATACCCCGTAAATCGATACCCGAATGTCTATAAAATCGTTCGTCTTCGGTAGCAACCAAGGCCTTAACAAGATAATTGCCCAGCTCATCGTATTCCACCAAGGTGCGGTTTTCGCTTTTATAATATTTGCCCAGCATTTTACCATCTGACGTGATAATTTCGGTTGCAACCAGGTTTTTGGGATTTTCCAAATCGTCGAAAGATGGCATATAGCCAAGCTTTCCAATTGCAATAAGCCAGAAAAAAAGAATGGCCGAAACAATGGCTATGGCGGCAAAAATCCACATTATTTTAATGTACTTGCTAAATGATAGTTTTGAAGATTCCATTTTCGATATTTTTAACAAAGATAAAAATATAAGTTCTCATAAAAGTAAAACCTATTTGTTCATATTTTATATTGTATGAATTCATTTTCCTGAACTGAAAAAATAACTGATTTATTGTATCAATTTATACCTCCAAATAAAAATAATTTGAAATGAGTTGCCAAAATATTTTGATGTTAGTTCCTGAATTTCTTTAATTTGCAAAATATTTGTAGCTTGTCGTTAAAGAAATAGACAAGAAAAAGACATGTTCATTGATTTTAATGAGCCATTTTATTAAAGTGTAAAACATTGGAAAAGAAACTTATGGCAGAAAATTTGGTAATTGTTGAGTCACCCGCTAAAGCTAAAACAATCGAAAAGTTCTTAGGAAAGGAATTTATGGTAAAATCGAGTTTTGGGCATATTCGTGACCTTGATAAGAAAGAATTTGGTGTTGACATCGAAAATAATTTTAAACCCAACTATACAATTTCGACCGACAAAAAAAATATAGTTAAAGAGCTTAAAAGTTTATCGAAAGAGGCCAAAACGGTTTGGTTAGCATCTGATGAGGATCGCGAAGGAGAAGCCATAGCCTGGCACTTGTACGATGCCTTAGAATTAACCGACGAAAAAACCAAACGAATTGTATTTCATGAAATTACAAAAGAGGCAATTCTCGCCGCGATAAAAAACCCTCGAAGCATTAACAAAGATCTGGTAGATGCACAACAAGCACGCAGAGTATTGGATCGTTTGGTGGGTTTTGAAATTTCACCAGTACTGTGGAAAAAAGTTAAGCCACAATTGTCGGCAGGCAGGGTACAATCGGTAGCCGTTCGCTTAATTGTTGAACGCGAACGCGAAATCCACGCTTTTGAATCAACATCGAGTTATCGGGTTAATGCCATTTTTATGGTATCCGACAATAAGGGAAACCCAACGCCCTTAAAAACCGAGCTAAACAAGCGCTTCGAGACCAAAAAAGAAGCCTTGGAATTTCTCGAAAAATGCAAATCGGCACAATTTAGTGTTAGCGATGTAACCACACGGCCAACCAAACGTAGCCCTGCGCCACCGTTTACTACATCGACCCTGCAACAGGAAGCCAGCCGCAAGCTGGGATTTTCCGTTTCGCAAACCATGAGTGTGGCTCAGCGCCTCTACGAAGCAGGAAAAATTACTTATATGCGTACCGACTCGGTGAACCTTTCGTCGTTGGCCATTAACACCGCCAAATCGAAAATTACCGATATGTTTGGTGAAGAATATTCTAAAACTCGCAACTTTAAAACTTCCACAAAAGGAGCCCAAGAAGCACACGAGGCCATTCGCCCAACTTACATGGAAAACGAAACCGTTACAGGTACAAAACAAGAACAACGTCTGTACGACTTAATATGGAAAAGATCGGTTGCCTCGCAGATGAGCGACGCCCAACTTGAAAAAACTACAGCAAATATCACGATTTCGAACACTAAAGAAAAATTTGTTGCTACGGGCGAAGTGATTGTTTTTGATGGCTTTTTGAAAGTCTATTTAGAATCGACCGACGACGAGGAAGACAACCACAAAGACAGCGACCTGCTTCCTCCAATTAAAGCAAACGACATATTGGAAGTCGATAATATTGCCGCCGTTGAACGCTTTACCCTTCGCCCTCCGCGTTACACAGAAGCAAGTCTGGTAAAAAAGCTCGAAGAACAAGGAATTGGTCGGCCTTCGACCTATGCGCCCATTATTTCAACCATCCAAAACAGGGGTTATGTTGTAAAAGAAGACCGGGAAGGTGCCGAACGCGAGTTCAACGCCATCACGTTTAAGAATAACCAAATTAAAGAAACCGTCAAAAAAGAAAATTACGGATACGAAAAATCAAAGCTTTTCCCGACCGATATTGGCATGGTAGTTACCGATTTCTTAATAAAAAATTTCAAACTGATTATGGACTATAACTTCACCGCCAAAGTGGAAGAACAGTTTGATGTAATTGCCGAAGGTAAAGCCCTGTGGAGCAACATTATTGGTGATTTCTACAAGCCTTTTCACCAGCAGGTTGAAAAAACATTGCAAGTATCTGAAAAAGCCAATGGCGAGCGCATTTTAGGCAACGACCCCAATACCGGCAAACAAGTTTCGGTTAAAATTGGACGCTACGGCCCATTGGTCCAACTTGGTGAAACCTCCGATTCGGACGAAGACGAAAAACCTAAATTTGCCAGCCTACAATCTGGCATGCACCTCGAAACCATTACGCTCGACGTAGCACTTGAGTTGTTCAAATTACCACGTGAAGTGGGTGAATACGAAGACAAAATAATTACAGTTGCCATTGGTCGGTTTGGCCCTTACGTAAGGCACAACAGCAAATTTGTTTCGCTGGATAAAACCGACGACCCTTTCACCATTACCCTCGAGCGGTCAATTGAACTTATCGAAGCGAAGCGTGAAAAAGATAGCAATGCACTAATTAAGGTTTTTGAACAAGAGCCAGACATGAAACTGCTCAATGGCCGTTGGGGACCCTACATCGCTTTTAAGAAGAATAATTACAAGTTACCCAAAGGCACTATTGCTGAAGAATTAAACTATGAAGATTGTTTAAAAATAATTGAGCAAGCCGGAACAACTAAAAAAATAATACGAAAAAAGAAGAAAGCATAACTGCAATAATAATTATTTTTAAGAAAAAAGAAAAAAGGACACCCATAATGGTTTGTCGTTTATAATTTTAATGTTATTTTCAAACAATTTTTATTGATTAAGCATGGTAAAAGAGAAAATGGTAGAGCTACTCAACTTTTTTGAGCCCGTTGAGCTCAATCAATTTGAGGATACTTCGTTTATTAACGACAGCTCCTCCATTGGTAACAACCTAATAATCAACAGCCCTACAAAACCGATCACCGAAAACACACGTATCGAATTGGCCTTTTTCACCGTTAATCAATATTTACAAAGTGAAAACCCACGAAAAGTCAATTCACCCCAAATTATTCGGGAAGAGTTTTATCGGCTTAAAAAAACATCATCGGGATTACACATTGCCGATTTTGGCAATTTGCGATTAGGAAAAAACATTAACGAAACCATTTTTGCTTTACAAGAAGTAAGTGCATTGTTTTTACATCAGAATATAAAAGTTATAATAATTGGAGGTTCTCAATTATTAACAAGCGGAAGCTTTAATGCCCTTAAAGAATTCGAAAATAATATCAACTTGGTACATATCGATTCACGAATTGACTTATCGGTTACAAACGAGTCGGTAAAAGAATGCCATTATTTAAACAGACTTATCGAAAACGAAGCCGCCTACCTGTACAATATAACTTGTGTTGGTTATCAAAGTTACTTCGTCGATGCAAAACAACTTAAAATTTTAGACGAAAACTATTTTGAGCATTATCGTTTAGGAACGTTGCGCACCAACTTTTCAAACATCGAACCCGTATTTCGTGATGCCGACATCGTAAGTTTTGACATTTCGTCGGTTCGGGTTTCAGAAGCACCGGCACAATTTGATGGTTCGCCTAATGGACTTTATGCCGACGAAGCCTGCCGTTTGGCACGCTATGCTGGTATTAGCGACCGGCTTAGGATTTTTGGTATTTATAATATTGAATGCCAATACGATAATAACAGGCAAACAGCCAAGCTTGTAGCGCAAGCAACGTGGTATTTTTTAGACGGTTACAAACATAGGAATCATAATTATAAAAATAACTTAAAAGAAAATTGTATAAAATATGAGGTCCAAATAGACGAAATTGATTTTCCCATCGTTTTTCTTAAAAACAACCACAGCAACCAGTGGTGGATTAATGTTAAAGGAATAAAAACCGACGACAAAGCCCCCGAATCGGTCTTTGTATCGTGTACTGAAGCCGATTACAGCATGGCTTGCCTCAACGAAATCCCGGAGCGGTGGTGGATAAATTTTAAGAAAATGAAATAAACAGTTGCATACGTGTACAGATAAAAATATATTATCTTATTTTTGTTCACGTTGTAACCTTTATGAAAAGGTGGAAAAGCATATATGAAAAAATTATTTTCTTTTTTTATTTTGTATATATTGTTTACTTTAGCAGCTAATGCACAACAGGAACCACAGATTAGTAATTACATGCTTACAAAGCCAATTATTAATCCAGCCTTTGTAGGTGCTGAAAAAACAATAAACGCTTATTTCATGAACCGGTCCCAATTTGCGGGTTTCGGTAAGTATAAGCCAGTTACATCAGTTTTTGGAGTTGAATCTCCAGTTGACATTTTTGGAACAAAGAGTGGTTTGGGATTGGTAATTATGAATGATGCTTTAGGTTATATAAACGATGTTAAAGTTAGTCTGAAATATGCCTATCATCACCAATTACAAAGTGGAATAGTGAGCGGGGGAATTGATCTTGGGTTCAATAATATTAGTATTGCAGAACCAATATGGATTCCTGTTGAAGACGGTTCGGTTGACTCGGATCCTGCCATACCAACACAATTAAGCGAATTGGCGTTTAATCTCGGTGCAGGATTTTATTACGAAACTACCGAGTATTTTATTGGACTTTCGGCAACGAACTTAACAAGTCCCGAAATATTCGATCCCGAAACCGAACAAACTGAATGGGCAGTAACCTATTATGCACCACACTTTTATTTAAGTGGCGCATACAATATTGCACTGCCCGACCCGTTATTTGACTTACAGCCTGCGTTTTTGTTAAGCACTGACTTGACCAGTACTAAGCTTGACCTTAACGCCACCATGCTTTACAACAAAAAGTATTGGGCCGGTTTGGGGATAAGAGTAACTCCTTACAAAGCCCGTTTTGGTCAATACATTTCGTCGGTTAATATTTTAGGCGGATTAATGTTGATTAATGGTTTGAACTTGGGCTATGCGATGGATTTAAACCTCACCAATTTACAAGGAGGTGCTACATCGCACGAAATTTTAATAACTTACTCTTTTAACCTCGAAGGAAAAAGAGACCAAAAATATAAGAGTGTAAGATACCTGTAGGATTAGAATATTATTGATATGAAAAATTATAAATTAATCATTTCGCTGTTGATCATTATTTTGATCGCTAGTTGCACCCAATCAGGAGAGAGTGGTGAACTTATCGGCGCTTCCAAATCACGAGGCAGTTGGTTCGAACCAGTTCCATATGGAATGACCTTTATTAGAAGGGGCTCAATCAGGATCGGGCCAAGCGACGAAGACCCAACCGGTAACCTTACGCCCACCCGAACGATCTCAATTGATGCATTCTGGATGGACGATACCGAAATCACCAACAACGAGTACCGTCAGTTCACCAATTGGGTAAAAGACTCGATAGCACGCAACCTGCTGTACAATAGTTCTAATCCCAATGCACAGTATTACGGCGAACTCGATATCGACGGTAATTTTACGCGTTTAAACTGGAAAGAAAAAATTGACTGGACCGATACCCTTGCCCTCGAACCGTTGTATGTTCCAGTACACGAACGTTTTTTTAACAAGCGCGAAATCGATGCCCGCAAGATGTTTTTTGATTATGCTTGGATCGATTTCCAAAAAGCAGCAAAACGAAAAAATAGTTACAACTACGAAACCCAAAGCTATGGAGGAGACATTACCGACCGCTCCGACTTTATTGTCCGCAACAGGGTTAACGTTTATCCCGATACCTTGGTTTGGATCCGAGATTTCACCTACTCATACAATGAACCCTGGACCAGCAAATATTACTGGCATCCTGGCTTCGACGATTATCCTGTTGTTGGAATAACTTGGGAACAAGCAAATTCTTTTTGCCACTGGCGAACCAAAATGCAAAACGATTATTTCTCGAAAATTGGCGATGCCACTGTTCAAGATTATCGCTTACCTACCGAATCGGAATGGGAATATGCCGCACGTGGCGGACTACAAAACTCAATGTATCCTTGGGGAGGTTATTATTCACGCAATCAAAACGGCGAATTCATGGCCAATTACAAACCCATGCGAGGAAACTATGTCGAAGACGGTGGTTTAGCCACCATGAAAGTGGCCGAATACCCACCAAACGACTATGGACTCTACGATATGTCGGGTAACGTGGCCGAATGGACCATTACGGCTTACGACGATCTTTCGCCGGCATTAATTAGTGAGCTGAACCCCGATTTTAAATACAATGCTCGTGCTGACGATCCTCCAGCCCTAAAACGAAAAGTAATTCGCGGAGGATCATGGAAAGACGTTGGTTTTTTCATACAAGTATCAACTAGAACTTATGAATACCAAGATTCGGCAACTTCTTTTATCGGATTTCGTTGTGTACGTTCTTCCTTTGGAAATAATTTTTAACAGCATAAATTAAGTAAGATGAATATAGGGGATTTTTTGCATTCGAAACGTTGGAGGCTCATGCAAAACTATATATATAGTTGGGGTGCTTCGGTAGTGTTGATTGGTGCTCTTTTTAAACTGGAACACTTGCCTGGTGCAAGCGTTTTTCTTGGCGTAGGATTGTCGATCGAAGCAATTATCTTCTTCGTTTCGGCATTTGAACCACTTATGGAATTACCCGATTGGAAAATTATATATCCACAATTGCGTACCGGCGAAGAAAGTGATCGCGAGAGAGAACGTTTTGCCAAAGTCGATGATAAATTTTCACTATCATCGGGCGGTGGTCAACAAAGACCTGGACAAAGCGGAGGCGGCGGTTCTGCAATATCTACCGGTGGTTTATCGGATACTCAACTGGAAAACCTAAAAGACAGTTTTGAAAAATTATCAAAGGCAGCCATTGGAATCAAAGATATTACCAATGTTGTTACAGTTACCGACGGCTTTGTTAAAAACCTATCAGATGCTTCCGAATCAGTTGGCAATGTAGCTGCTGCTAACAAAAAAGTTTCTTCGGTAATGGAAGAAAGTGCAGGTAACTTATCGGCCGCTTATCAACAATCGGCACAAGCAATGAAGGACTCTTCGGTAAAATTTGCCGGTGGTATTGAGAAAACAGTTTCAGATCTTAACGTTACTTTTTCGGCAACAGCAAAAGAACTTGGCGATTCATCGGCAAAAACTGCTCGTTCGTTCGACGAAAGTGGCAAAGAATTCAATAAAAAGATAAACCAATCGGCCGAAGAACTGGTAGTTTCGTATAAAAACATGACCACTTCGCTTTCGAATGGTTTCAAAGGCATTGAAAAAAGCGCTGATAAATATTCAACAAATATTGAAAAGCTAAACAAGAACTTAGCCGCCATAAATACTGCTTACGAAATCCACCTTAAAGGGACTACTAAAGTAGAAGATATGGTCAACAACTACTCAAAAGGTGTTGGCGAAATTGGTGCCCTGTTGAATACTTCAATTGAAGAAACCAAAAAATTCAACCAAAGCACCAAAGCAATTAACGAAAATATTCAAGCACTTAACAACATTTATGGAAAAATGCTGGGTGCACTAAACGGAAAAAAGTAAACCAGAAGTAGAATATGGGAACTAAGAATTGTCCGGAAACTCCTCGGCAGAAAATGATCAACATGATGTATTTGGTGCTCACCGCAATGTTAGCACTAAATGTGGCTGCAGAAACCCTGCAAGCTTTTAAGATTGTTGATGCTAGCCTTATTAAAACTTATTTAAGTTTTACGGATAAAAACACCTCATTATTAAGTGATTTTCATCATGCTTATGAAGTAAACCAAGGGAAAGCCGAACGTTGGTATTTACTGGCCAGCGATGTTCACCAAAAAAGTGACTCAATGGTTCACTACATTGTTGGTATCAAAGAAGAACTGACGATGGCTGCCGGAGGCGAATTACATGTGCCAGGCGAGGAATTAAACAAATCATATCCTTACATTATTAATAACAATGGCGACACTATTATTTTAAAACGTCAGGACGATCTCAATGTTTCGCCCGAATTAATGCTTACACGAAATAGGGGTGCCGAACTACAAGAAAAAATTGAGACTTATAAAATCTATCTAAAAGAGTTGGTTGAGGGTTATCCAGGCATTATAGAGAACCTTGAAAGTTCACTCGATGTTACCGATCCCGATAAAGAAGATAGGAAGGTTAAGGCATCCAATTATCGTACTTGGCCTCAACAAAACTTCGAATCGACCCCCGTAATTGCCAGTATCACACTGTTATCGAAATTGCAAATTGATATTCGCAATGCCGAGTCGGCCGTACTAAGGCATTTGTTCAATCAAATTGATGCTTCGTCGTTTAAATTTACCGGGCTTACCGCCAGGGTAATTCCCGATGCGAGCTATATTTTTCAAGGACAAGAATACAAAGCACGCATCTTTTTATCGGCCGAAGACACCACTCAAAATCTCGAAGTTTACGTCGATGGAAGAGACAAGCCGCTACCAGTTATAGGTAACGAAGCAGTTTTTACCTACGCGCCTACTCAAACAGGTGAATTTAAATATTCAGGAAACATAAGATACCGCACCCCCGATGGTGAAGGTTATGGCAACAAACCATTTAACTTTGAATTTCAGGTTGCCAAACCAGCAGTTACCATTTCACCTACAAAAATGAACGTGCTTTATAAAGACCTTCAAAACCCGGTCAGTATTTCGGTACCTGGAATACCCAGTAGCAAACTGGAGCCTTTGTGTACCAACGGTAAACTTTATAAAGTTGGCGACGAGTGGGTTATTGAACCCAATGAGCTCGACCCTATTGGTGAAAAAACAAAAGTGATTGTTCGTGCCAATTTGGACGGAGAATTAAAAGTAATGGGCGAAATGATTTTCCGTGTAAAACGAGTGCCCGACCCAAAAGCTACCGTTGCTCAAATGACATCGGGCTCCATTGCACGTGAACGACTTAGGGCTCAAATGGGCGTTTTTGCCAAGCTCGAAGATTTTGATTTCGACCTCTCGTTCTTTGTTACCAGTTTCGACATGGTCGTTCCAACCTCAGGAGGTTTAACAACAACCTTATCGTCAAATTCGTACCGCTTTTCCGATGAACAAAAACGATTGCTGAACGGATTGGGTGCAGGCGACAGGGTTACTTTTGAAAATATAAAAGCAAGAATAGAAGGTGGCGACGTAAAGGATTCCGATCGTCAATTGCCACCAGTTGTTTTAACAGTACAATAAGAAAATGCTAAAACCATTTGGTATGAAAGCGATAATTAAAATTACTTTATTCATCTTACTCCCGTTATACGGGTTAGCGCAAGATGGTGTCAGGTTTACCGACAAGTTTGGACCATTTCACGATACCTATCAACAGGAAAACGACTTCTCAAATCGAGATTATGTTCCTTATCCTTTTGTGAGAGAAGCCGATGTGGTTTGGCAGAAAGTAACCTGGCAAATTATTGACCTCAGGGAAAAAATGAACTTACCGTTATACTATCCTATCGAGGATATGCATCAACGCAAAAGCCTCATCAAAGTAATTCTCGAAGGAATTGAACAAAACCAGTATAATGCGTTTAAAACTCCATTAAAGGCAAATGCTTTCGAATTCGATCAAAATAACATCTTTTTGAGTATCAACGAGATTAAAGACATCGCTAAACGAGATGAAATTATCCCGATCGAAATTAGACCTGGTGTTACCCGCGACTCACTGGTTACAATAAGGTGGAGACCCGAAGAAATAAAACAAATTCTCATTAAAGAGGTATGGTATTTTAGCAAAAGGGATTCCAGACTCCACAACGAAATTATCGGTATTTGTCCAATACGCGAATACATGGTAAATGGAGTATCGCGCAGGCAACGCTTATTCTGGGTTTATTATCCCGATACCCGCGCTTTTTTATCGACCGTTCCGGTGTACAGCATGGTAAACGATAAGCCTCTCTACACCTTCGACGATCTTTTTGTAAACCGCTATTTCAACTCCTATTTTGTTCAGGAATCCAACGTTTACAACGACCGTTTGATAACCGATTATGTAACTGGTCGAGAGGCACAGCTCGAGTCAGACAGAATCAAGCGAGAAATATTTGACCAGGAACAAGACTGGTGGGAGAACTAATTCATTGTTAAAACATAAAAGTAATAAAAGCCTTGTGGTATTAGCCATGGGGCTTTTGCTTGTAACAATAGAAAATATTTTTCTCCGTTCTATATAGAAATCTATAACTGTGCATAAAAACTTCATTACATATTTTAGGGTCACTTTCATGCTGTTGATATTGATATCAGCATGTAAGCCCGAAGTTATATTGCACGATTTAAAAGGAGAAGCACGATCACCTTGGTACGAACCCATCCCCTACGGCATGAGCTACATACCCCAAGGATCGTTTCAAATGGGAATGTCGGACGAAATATCAGATCAACCACTTACACAGAATAAAACCGTTTCGATTCGTTCGTTTTGGATGGACGATACAGAAATTACCAACAACGAATACCGACAATACATTAACTGGGTAAGCGACTCGGTAGCTGCCAACCTTACTTTTAAAGCCGAAATCGATTATTATAAAGCAAGCGACCGTAACGACCAGTTTTACGACCCACCGCTTATTGACCGCTTTAAAATACACCAAATTTGGAAAGACAATCGCAACGAAGTAGTTGAGGCGCTTAAACCTTTGTTCTATCAGGGAAAAGAAAAAATTTACAACTCAAAGGAAATCGATTTCCGTAACATTTCATACCATTACGCCTACATCGACCTAAAAAAAGCAGCTCAACGTGCCAACAGCTATAACTACGCCACACAAAGTTATAATGGGGATATCAATAGCCGCCAAGATTTCATTGTCGAAAAATATGTTCCGGTTTACCCCGACACCCTAGTATGGGTACGCGATTTTACCTACTCGTACAACGAACCCTATACCCTGAAGTATTTTCATCACCCGGCATTTTTTGAATACCCGGTTGTTGGCATTACCTGGGAACAGGCAAACGCTTTTTGCAACTGGCGCACCGAGCAAAAAAAATTGATGCTCAATACTTATAAAATGTTACCCATTCACGAGTATCGCCTACCAACCGAAGCCGAATGGGAATATGCTGCTCGTGGAAGCTCCATGGGGAATAAATTTCCTTGGGGAAGCTATTATACTTCAAACGTAAAAGGATGCTACATGGCTAACTTTAAGCCTCACCGTGGCAACTATGTAGCTACCAGTAATTATTCAACAAAAACCATGAAGGTTGGTACTTTCGACCCTAACGATTACGGACTTTTCGACATGGCCGGCAATGTTGCTGAATGGACCAGCACAGCCTACGATATTTCGGGCTACGAAATAATGCACGATATGAACCCCCAGTTTCAGTATGATGCTCAAGCCGACGACCCACCTGCATTAAAGAGAAAAGTAGTACGTGGTGGTTCGTGGAAAGATGTAGCTTATTTTATTCAGGTTTCGACCCGCGATTACGAATACCAAGATTCAGCCAATTCTTATGTTGGATTTCGCTGTGTTATGAATGCCATCGAAGACGAACGTAAATCTTACAAATAGTCCTCGCGCATGCCGCTCCTTTCAAGTAAAGCATCAATCGATGGCGCTTTTCCCTTAAAGTTGAAATACAATTGGTTTGGATCAAGCGTTCCGCCTTTGGCTAAAAGCTCGTAACGAAAACGATTAGCAATTGAACGGTTGAAAATACCTTCGTCCTTAAATACCGAAAAAGCATCAGCATCAAGCACCTCGGCCCACTTATAACTGTAATAACCTGCAGCATAACCACCACCAAAAATATGTCCAAACGATGTGCTGACACTACATCCATCAACAGGAGGAAACAGGCTAATTGGTGCAATATTCTCGATTTCAAAATCTACAACATCACCCAAAAATTGTTTTTTAAGAGTATGCCAAGCCATATCGAGTAAGCTAAACGAAAGTTGACGAACCGATAGATAACCGGTCTGAAAATTACGGGCTTGAATTAATTTCTCGATTAAATCGTCGGGAATAGATTTGTTGGATTGATAATGCAAAGCATATTTTTTAAGCCACTCCTTTTCAAGTAACCAATTTTCCATAATTTGCGAAGGAAGTTCTACAAAGTCGCGAAAAACATTGGTCCCCGATAACGACGGATAAACCGTATTTGCGAATATTCCGTGCAAGGCGTGGCCAAATTCGTGCAACAAAGTGTTTACCTCATTAAAAGTTAGCAGCGTAGGGTGTTCTTTTCCGGGTTTTTGAAAATTGCAACAAATTGACACATGCGGCCTTCTTTCCTTACCCTCAATTTGCGATTGAACCCGATATTCGGTCATCCAAGCACCCGATTGTTTATTTTCACGCGAGAACAAATCAACATACAATATGGCCAAGTAGCTGCCATTGAAATCAAACACTTCGAAAGTTTCTACATTGGGGTGATATATTGGGATATGATTGACACGTTTAAACATAATACCATAGAGCTGTGTAGCCAAATCGAAAACACCAATTAACATGTTTTCAAGTTGAAAATATGGTTTTAGCATTTCCTCGTCGAAGCCAAATTCTTTAGCCTTGAGTTGTTCCGAATAAAATGAAAAATCCCAGGGTTTTAAATCGTCATTCAAACCCTGTTCACGAGCAAATTCTTTAAGTTGTTCAATTTCATGTTTAGCTTTTGGCAACGAAGCCGCCAACAAATCATTCAAAAATTTATTTACCGTTTGGTATTTATTGGCCATTCGCTCTTCGAGGGTCAGTGCTGCGAAATGATCGAACGATAATAATTTTGCCTGCTGAAGTCGCAGGTTCACAATCTTTTGGATTATTTTTTTATTGTCAGCGGCATTGTTCCTGTTTCCCCTCGACATGTAAGCACGATACATTTTTTCGCGCAATTGGCGATTATTCGCATATTTCATAAACGGCGAATAATCGGGATATCTTAATGAAAACAACCAACCACCGCATTTTTTATGAAGGGCATTATTTTTTGCATTTTCAACAACATCGGGGGGTAAACCGGCCAATGATTTTTCATCGTCGATGTGCAATTCAAAACTATTGGTTTCGTCTAAAACCTGATCGTTGAAGCGCAGAGTAAGTTCTGAAAGTTTCATCTGAAGCCTTACCAATGTTCTCTTTTTAAAAAAAGAAAGCTTTGCGCCATTGCGCAGCATTCCTTGATAATTTAGGGTCAAAAGACGGAGCTCTTCATCGCTTAATAGTTCGTTATTCTTATTCGTATATAAATATTCAACCCTTTTAAAAAGTTTACGATTCAACAATAACTTGCTCTGAAAACGGCTTAACAATGGTGACACCCGCAGGGTAACTTTTTGTATTTCGGTGCTCGTTGACGCCGAATTCAAGTTAAATAAAATGTGACCTATTTGAGAAACCTCGTCATAACAATGCTCAAGGGGAACCATGGTGTTTTTAAATGTTATTTCGGATTTACTCCCAAAATACTGGTTCAAGGTTTTTTTTGCCTTTTTAATTTTAGTTTTGATTGCGGGCTCATAATGTTCAGGGACAATACGATCAAAAGGGACAGTTTGATCGGGTGTATCGAAAACGGAAAGCAGAGGATTTTGATTAAACTTCATATTGGCAAGCTTACAAAGGTTTTTTCTTCTTTTTCTTTTCAACTGAAAAACCAAACTTTCCAATTTTTTGGCCCAACTTAAAATAACCGCCATGGCTATATACTAGAGGGTTGGAACTCTCAAGGTCGAAACGGCCAGATTCGGCAATCATGTATTTATCGTCGACCCGAACATTGACCACCTCGGCTATAAACATTACGTGGCTACCAAGGTTCACCTCCTGCTTTACAATGCATTCGATACTAACGGGCGATTCGGCAATTATGGGCGCTTTTACAATTTTTGCAGGAGCAGGGGTTAGTTTCATTTCTTCCCACTTATTGAATTTGCTCCCACTCCTGCATCCGCACCAATCGGTCTCTTTGGCCATATTTTGCGTAGTTAAATTAATTACAAATTCTCCGTTCCGTTTTATAATTTCAAACGAATGCCGCTCGGGCCGGACCGAAATATAACACATAGGCGGATTACTGTTGATGGTACCGGTCCAGGCAATGGTAATGATATTAAATTCTTCGGGAGTTGACCCGCAACTTACCATAACCGCAGGTACGGGATAAACCATTGTGCCGGGTTTAAAGTCAATTTTTGCCATAGAAACAATCTTTTGCCGTAAAGATAATAAACTCATCAACCCTAAACCCGACAAAATAAAAGTTGAGTGCATTATATTGAATGTTTTCAGTAAATTTGCATAAGAACTAAAAATTTGGAAACGATGAATAATTATCTTGCCGACCCGACTCGTTACAAACAAATTGAATACAAGCGATGTGGCCAATCCGGAATTAAACTCCCATTGCTATCGCTTGGCCTTTGGCACAATTTTGGGGGAGTCGACACCTTCGAAAATGGCAGAAGAATACTTCGTTACGCCTTCGATAAAGGAATTACTCATTTCGATTTAGCTAATAACTACGGCCCTCCTCCAGGATCGGCGGAGGAAAATTTCGGTAAAGTTTTGGCTGCTGATTTTAAACCCTACCGCGATGAAATGATCATCTCGACCAAAGCTGGATATTGGATGTGGGACGGCCCTTATGGTGAATGGGGTTCGAAAAAGTACTTGGTTGCCAGTCTCGATCAAAGCCTTAAACGCATGGGGCTCGACTATGTCGATATTTTTTACCATCACCGCCCCGATCCTAATACTCCAATTGAGGAAACCATGGGCGCACTCGATTTACTGGTTCGCCAAGGTAAAGCACTTTATGTGGGTATCTCAAACTACTCGGCCGAAGAAACCGTCGAAGCCGTTAAGATACTCAATCAGCTTGGCACACCTTGTTTAATTAACCAGGTTAAATATTCAATGTTTGAACGTTGGGTCGAAGAAGAATTACTCGATACCGCCGACGAATTGGGAATTGGCCTCATCGCCTTTTCACCATTGGCGCAAGGCCTGTTAACCGACAAATACATCAATGGAATACCCGAAAACTCGAGGGCTGCAAAATCGTGGGGATTTTTGCAGGAAAACGAAGTTAAATCGGCCATCGAAAAGGTTAAAGCACTTAACCAGCTTGCCGAAGTACGCGGACAATCTCTTGCACAAATGGCTATAGCTTGGCTGTTACGTAATAAGCAGGTTACTTCTGTTTTGGTGGGCGCCAGTTCAACCCAACAATTGGAAGACAACATTGGGGCACTCGATTACCTATTGTTCTCGGAAGAGGAATTAATTGAAATAAAACAGATTATTATATAGTGGTTTTGATTGTTAATTATTACGAAAAGAGAAATATAATGAAAAGACTTGTTCATAATTTATGGAGCATTGCGATATTAGCTTTGATAATATTTGCAAGTTGCAAAGGCGATGAAAAAGACGACTTTGTTCCAACCTACTTAGTCGACAACGAGGTATTCACACCTGCTCTGCCAGCCACGGCTAATAACATCAAAATTATCATGAATAATTTTGGCGTTAACGCATTGGCAAATGAAATAAATTACGATGTGAAAATTCATAAAATCACCTACAAAACACTTTTTGAAGGCGATTCAATTTTGGTGTCGGGTATAGTGGCCACACCAATAACAAACAAGAAAAATGAAAAGTTTCCCATCATGAGTTACCAGCATGGTACCATTTTTAAAAAATCGGATGCCCCGTCGGTGAATACAAACAGCGAATATATGGCTTACCTGGCCAGTACCGGAATGGTGGTAGCAATTGCCGACTATATTGGCTTTGGTGCTTCGAGCCCCGAATTCCATCCCTACCTTAATAAACAATACACCGTTAATGCAGTGCTCGATATGATAAGGGCAACCAAAGAATTTATTAAAATTGAAGAACCCTGCAAAATTAACGATCGCTTATTCTTGTTTGGCTACTCACAAGGTGGTGGCGCTACAATTGCTGCCATGGACGCCATTGAAAACAACTCAGCCAACAGCGATTTAAAAGTTAATGCAGTATCGGCCGGAAGCGGTGTTTACGATATAAGCACTTTTCGAAGATGGATCATGAACCAACAACGCTATCAAAAACCATCGTTTGTTGCCTATTTATTAGAATCGTTTTTAACCTACACTAACATGAGTGTTTCTTACGATATGGTTTTCAAAGAACAATATGCCAATAAAGTTCCAGGTTTAATCGACGGGTTAAAAACCGAAGACCAGATTAATAAAGAATTGGGCTCGGAGCACGTGGGTGGTTTGTTTAATACCGACTTTGCCAACAACATAACGTTTCCTACCAACCCCGATTATCAATCAATGCGCGAAGCTTTTGATAACAACAAAATTAGTGGTTGGTTAACAAACACACCGATGAAACTATTTTATGGAACCGACGATTTATGGGTACCTGGCGAGCAAACCATGGAATTGTTCAAAGAATTCAGAAATGCCGGTACCGGTTCAAATACCATAATGACCCCTATAAGCGGAGCAGATCATTTAACCGCAGTGCCACAAACATTGTACGAAACCATTGTTTGGTTTAAATCACTAAATAACTAAAAATACAACCAGTAGCAAGACGGTCATTGTTTGACCGTCTTTTTTTATTTTAATAAACATAGCAAAGAATTACTTATTTGGAACTTTTTATTTTCGCATCGAATAATAATGTAATGCACAATAGATCAGCTCTTAACCTCAATAATAAATAGTCCATTATAAATAATAAATTACTTACCTTTGCCATTCAAAAATTATTTTAAGCATGAAACAGCAATTAGCGATCTACAATACGCTTTCAAAAAAGAAAGAAATATTCAAATCCATAACACCCGGTTTTGCGGGCATGTACGTGTGCGGTCCCACCGTTTATGGGCACGCACATTTGGGCCATTCGCGCCCTGCAATTACTTTCGATCTGGTTTATCGCTACCTGATGCACATTGGATACAAAGTGCGTTACGTGCGTAACATAACCGACGTGGGGCACTTGGTTGCCGATGCCGACGAGGGAGAAGATAAAATTGGCCAAAAAGCCAAAGTTGAACAGGTTGAACCCATGGAAATAGTGCAAATATACACCAACAGCTACCGCCGCAACATGGCACAACTCAATGTATTGCCACCCAGTATTGAACCTACGGCGACTGGTCATATTATTGAACAAATCGAAATGGTGAAAACCATATTGGAAAAAGGAATGGCTTACGAAGTGGATGGATCGGTTTATTTCGATGTTGAAAAATATGCTCAAACCAACAACTACGGTAAACTTTCGGGGCGCAAACTCGAAGATATGCTATCCAGTACCCGCGAACTCGAGGGACAGGACGAAAAACGTTCGTCGGTAGATTTTGCAATTTGGAAAAAAGCCAAGCCCGAACACATTATGCGCTGGCCTTCGCCATGGAGCGACGGTTTTCCAGGCTGGCATACCGAATGCGTGGCCATGAGCACAAAATACCTGGGAACTCGTTTCGACATTCACGGTGGCGGTATGGATTTGCTCTTTCCACACCACGAAGCCGAAATAGCCCAAAGTTGTGCCGCCCTTGGACACGATAGCGTGAATTACTGGATGCACAACAACATGATTACCATTAATGGACAAAAAATGGGAAAATCGTTGGGTAACTTCATCACCCTCGACGAGTTTTTCACTGGCGAACATCCCTTGCTCGAAAAACCATACTCGCCCATGACCATCCGCTTTTTCATTCTGCAAGCTCATTACCGCAGTACGCTCGATTTCTCGAACGAGGCACTACAAGCAGCCGAAAAGGGCCTTGAACGCCTGCTAAAAGCTACTGCGAGCATCGATAAAATCGAAGCATCGGCACAATCAACTGTAAATATCACCTCGCTCCAAAAAGCTTGCTACGATGCCATGAACGACGATTTAAACAGCCCCATTGCCATTGCTAACCTTTTCGACGGTGTGCGCATAATCAATTCGCTAATTGACGGTAAGGAACAAATCAATTCGACCGACTTAAACACGCTGAAAGCTCTCTTCAATACTTTTGTTTTCGATGTATTCGGCCTACAAGCTGAAGAAAGCAACTCGGCCAATAACGATGTGTTGGGCAAAGTGGTCGATTTATTATTAAACCTGCGCATGGATGCCAAAGCCAATAAAGACTGGGCTACATCCGATAAAATACGCAACGAGCTCACCGCTTTAGGCTTCGAAATAAAAGATAAAAAAGATGGCTTTGAGTGGGAGCTGAAGGGATAGTGCTGATTACAATGGTTTTTACATCCTTAATGAAATTAATGGCGATATCATAATATTTTCTAACCCAATATTCATTGGGATGTGCCCCATAAAACGGCATCCAATGGAAATATTTGGGGTAAAACTATATTGGTAATCGAAATTTAAAATTATGCCTAAATCTTGAAAATGGGCATTCACAACCATAGGGTACGAATATAAAATATCATCGCCATCATTACCTAGATCATAGTCGGCATAAGTTTCTCGTGCCGAACGGTATGACAGGCCACCACCTGGAATCAAATGATGGTTTTTTATTGTAAAATCTTTTTTTACAGTAAAACTATATAAGTTATAAACGTAATAATAGGGTTTATCCCAATAAAAGCCTAAATAGTCGTTGTGGTATTGCCAAACATAACCACTACCAACAAAAAGTGCGACATCGAAGCCGGTTTTCATTTTGTGTGTAAGTTCAAACCAGGTCATAGAACGGATCAGTTCATAATCTTTCTATTTCCATAGGATAAAAATAAAATTATTATATTATTCACCCTAATGTTAATGTGATCCGTGAATTGGCTGGGGAGTTGAAAATTATAATCTTTTAAAATCTAAATTCGAAACAGCTGATATAAACGAAAAAAGAGAGAAACAACTTTCGTTAATTTCTCTCTTTTGGGTGGTGCCACCTGGAATTGAACCAGGGACACACGGATTTTCAGTCCGTTGCTCTACCAACTGAGCTATGGCACCGCTTTGTTTAAAGCGATGCAAATATATTATTTAATTTTTTATCTCCAAACACTAATGCATTAGAAATTGATCCGATACAATACCATCGGGTATAAACCTTGTTGATAAACATAGGCAATATCTTTTAGTTCGGTGTCGTAATAGCTTGAATAGATGTTCTTATGGTTGGTAAGATTGGTAATATCTAAGGCCCATTCCTGCGTTATTTTTTTCCCATTAATTTTTAACGCAACTCGTCCGTCGAAACGAAAATAATCAGTTTCGCGTACCGAATAGGCCCTCGCGTCGTCGTAAACGGTTTCGTTCGCTATTTTCGATTGCTCCAAATCGATGAAAAGATTCCGCTTGCCACCCGACCAAATTACACGCAGGTTCATATCAATAGACATGGTTTTAGTTAAAGCCACCTGATAACCGCCCAATGCGTTAAGCACATAGTTGGTATTGAACTCGGTATTGCGCCAAACATTATCACTGGCCTTGTATTTTGAATCAAATAGCGAGTTGGTCAGCAAAAAATAATAGTTGTTCGAAAGGTACTTTTCAAGTGTAAATTCAACACCATAATTCTGTCCTAGCCCATCGTTCACCAAATTGGAAACCCTAGATTGGTTAAAGGTATTCCCTTCGTTCACCATCGAAAAATAAGTGGCCGATTGGGTAACCGGAATATCGCTAATGTGCTGATAATAAGTTTCGATCTTTAGCTTTAATTCTTTACCAATTAATTGGTCGTAGCCAGCAACAAAATGCTGAGCTTTGGTAAAATCGAGCCCATTGTTGGTTTGGGTGTACAAATTCTTATCACCATCGTAATCCTCAACAAAATACACATAAAGCGGTTGTAGTTGCGAGTGCATGCCATAGGCAATGCTAAACTTAGCCCTTTTGTTCGCTTGGTAACTCATACTCAAGCGTGGATCGAAAGCATTGGTTGAATTAAATAGAAATTGTTGAAAATGAAGGCCGGTATATAAAGTTAGTTTACTGGTAAACTTATGCTGCCATTCGCCAAAAGCCTGCACAAGGTTAAGCCCTGTTTCTTGTGTGTTGAGCGAATTTACATAATGATAGAGTGGCGGTGTATAAACGCTGCCATCAACACTATCGCGTAAGTCAATTGCAAAGGTTTCGAATGTAACACCAGTTTTAAAGGTGTTCTTCGGATTAATTTTTCGGGTATATTTTGTCGAAGCCGATATCTTTTGTTCTTTGTGTCCCTCGCCAAAAAAGCGTTTATCGGCGCGATTGTCATAAGTAGAATCAATTTGTGTGTTTACACCTTGAAATGAAGCAGCTACCGAAGTGAATAAATTCGATTTGTTATCGGGAAAAAAGCGGTTTGAAACGCCAACTACACCCATATTTGAGCTATTACAAGTTCGGGTGTTGGTTAAAGTACCGTAGGCATTTCCACCTTCGTCATCACTTTGTTGAAACTCAATACTGCTAATTCCACCCAGTGCGAAAACCGAAAACACTCCAATATTTTTAGTAGGTAAATTAAATTTCATGTTCAAATCTTGGTATTTGGGCACACCACCTCCGGCAGCTATAAATCCAAATTTATCCATCAATGCAGGTATCGAATAACGGTAATTTACGATATACGAAGAACCCGACTTTCTCGAAATTGGCCCTTCGGCACCCACCTCGAAACCACCAAAACCCATTTGTAAAACAAACTCGTGTTTTTGGTTGTTTCCACTGCGCATTTTCAGATCAAAAACACCCGATAGCGCGTTACCATATTCAGCAGGGAAAGCACCGGTAAAAAAGTCGGAGTTTGAGAGCACATTGTTGTTCAGCATACTCACCGGCCCGCCGGTAGTGCCCAACGCGCCAAAGTGGTTGGGGTTGGGAATACTCACGCCATCGAGCTTCCAAAGTAAGCCCAACGACGAATTACCGCGTATAATAATATCGTTACGGCTGTCGTTGGCAGTAATAACGCCTGCAAAATTAGAAGCCATGCGCGAGGGATCACCCAAGGAACCAGCATACAATTCGGTTTCGCGTACCGAAAACGAACGGGCACTAATGGCAGCCATTTCATTCATTACTTCGCCCTTATTATAAGCTTTTACAACTACCTCGTCGAGATTTTCAACTTTTTCGGTCAGCTCAATGGTGAGCAACTTCTCTTTACCCGATTCAAGATTGATGTTTTTTACCACATAAGGTTCGTAACCCAAAAAACTTACAATTAGCTCATAACGACCTATGGATAAGTTTTCGAAAACAAATAAACCTTTTTCGTTGGTAATGGTTCCAGCCTGTTTTTCACCATTATATAACGAAATACTAGCACCAGGCAGGGTCACTTTTGACGCCTGATCGATTACCTCGCCACGAATATTTTGCTTGAACTGCCCAAAAGAATATATACTTAAAACAAAAAAAGTGCTGAAGACTAAGATTTTTTTCATGATTAATGTTTAATGATTATTTCGTGTTTTATAATATATAATAGTTCGTTAATTTTTTGTTTGCTGCTGTCATTCAAAGCCTTATGACTCACATACAAAAATTTATATTTCTCTCATTCCCAATGTACTTCGCTTTATTTTAATCTAACATCCTAATAATTAAACGATCTATTGCTATAATGACAAAAAAAATTTCCAATGGTCCAAAATTTTCGAAAATTAAAGTTTAAAAAAATTAATATTGGATGAATTGTTGAAATAAGCTGCCGAACTGAATTTATAGTGGCTTATTTTGATAATTGGTTTCACCTTGTGTTTAATGTTGAAGCGTTTTGACATTTAACGCGATTATTTTCTAATTTTGCACACTTTATAGAGAGAAAAATAATGGATTATCAGCTATTTACATTATCGAATGGAATAAGGGTTATTCACCAGCAAGTTGATTCACCGGTTGCCCATTTTGGGGTAATTGTAAACACCGGTTCGCGCGACGAGGAGGAGGAAGAACAAGGGATGGCTCATTTCATTGAACACATTATATTTAAAGGAACACGAAAGCGAAAAGCATATCAAATAATAAACCGTATCGAAGATGTTGGGGGTGAGCTGAATGCATATACTACAAAAGAAGAAACAGCGATATACGCCACTTTTCTAAGCGAAAATTATGCCCGTTCGGTAGAGCTTATCAGCGATATTGTGGTGAATGCAGCTTTTCCCGAAAAAGAAATCAAACTCGAAAAAGAGGTAGTAATCGAGGAAATTAACTCTTACAACGACTCGCCCTCAGAATTGATCTACGATGAATTTGAAGAATTAATTTACAACGGACATCCCATTGCACGAAATATTTTGGGTACACCCCAAACCCTGAAGACTTTTAACCGCGAAAAAATCAAAAATTTCATTAAAAAAAATTACCACACCCATCAAATGGTGATTTGCTCGGTAGGAAAACTGAGCCTAAAAAAGTTTGAAAAACTGGTGAAAAACCATTTCGAAATATTGCCCGAAAAGAACAACATAATACAACGAGTTCCTTTTAGTGGCTACAAAGTAAAGAGCATCGAAACAACTAAAGATACTTTTCAGTCGCACTGTATAGTAGGTACCGAAGCCTACAAACTGGATCACCCCATGCGGCTTCCGCTTATTTTGCTCAACAATATTTTGGGAGGCAACTCAATGAACAGCAAGTTAAACATGAGCCTGCGCGAAAAAAATGGGCTTGTTTACAATGTTGAAGCCAATTACACACCCTATACCGACACGGGCATTTTCACTGTATATTTTGGTACCGAAAGGAGCAACCTCTACAAAGCGACTGATTTGGTGATGAAAGAATTTAAGTTGCTCAGAGATCAAAAAATGAAGCATCAAACCCTCGAAAAAGCCAAAAAACAATTAATTGGCCAACTGTCCATTGCAAACGAAGACCGCGAAGACTTAATGCTCTCATTAGGTAGAAGCTATCTTTACTTTAACAAAATTGATTCGTTTGAAAATGTTTTAAAAAAAATTAGCCTCATTACAACCGACGATATTTTTACCGTTTCGAACGAGATATTAGCACCCGAAAACTTGTCGAAATTAATATTCTTGTAACATGGAACATTCCATTGAGCTCGATCAATACATAGGCAATCACATTATTCCCGAAGAATCATTTTTAAAGGAATTGGAACGAGAAACCAACCTCACTTGTGTTCATCCACGAATGTTATCGGGACACGTGCAGGGGAAAATACTTTACATGCTTTGTAAAATGATAAAACCCAAACGTGTACTCGAGCTGGGCACTTACACCGGTTATTCGGCCATTAGCATGGCACTGGCGCTCGAAAACGACGCCTTGCTGCACACCATTGAAGTATGCGATGAAAAGGAAGAAATTATTACCAAATACATTGAAAAGGCAAAACTTAGTCACAAAATAATCACCCATTTTGGCAATGCAAAAACCATTGTAAAATCGCTCAACGAAATGTTCGATCTGGTTTTTATCGATGCCGACAAACGCGAGTATTCTGAATATTATCAACTAGTTTTTAGTAAAGTGAAACCAGGCGGTTATATCATTGCCGACAATATTTTATGGGACGGAAAAGTGCTTGACCCAAGCGATCAAAATGACCCACAAACAAAAGGAATTGTTGAGTTTAACAAACTGGTACAGAACGACCCAAGGGTCGAAAATGTAATTTTTCCCTTTCGCGACGGAATGATGGTCATCCGTAAACACTAAATAATAGGAATTTTTATTACCGCATTAGATACTAATGTAAGTACTAATAATCAGTGCAAATCCAAATTATAAATAGTCCAATTACTTAATCAGTAACGCTCTTTTTACCCGATTTTATCATCTCGTCGAAATCGACTTGACCAATCCATCGACGACTGAATTTAAATTTTTATGAAAAAGACCTGCTTTATGAAAATATTTCTCAACCACTGCAACACCCTCGAAATAAAATTGTCATTTTAGCTAGCAGTTGATTTTGGGGCTGATTCCAAAGTAGTTCCTAATAAAATGAATCAACAATGCAACGGAGAGGAGATTGCTATAATTTGAATTATGGCTTTCTCCTTTCTTTAATATTTTCGATGTGTATTTTACGGGCAGCAACTATTCCTGAGTTGAGCTCAAATCCCAGAATAATGACCATACAGTTTAAATATATCATCAGCATAACCATGGGTAAAGTGCCAATAGAACCATATAAAGCGTTGTAAGAATTAAAACGGTCGATATAAAATCCAAAGCCCAAAGTAATTATTATTGAAAGCGCAGTTGCCAAAGTTGCCCCGGCCGAAATAAAACGGAACTTACTTTTACGGGCAGGCGCTAAGTAAAACAAAAACGAATAAGCAAAATAGAAAACTGCCAAAACGACAATCCATTTACCAAACGAAATTAAGTAATAAGTCCAGTCTTGTTTCATGAGGTCGTGTTCGACCAAAAAATTCATTAACGATTGTGTGATGGTAATAAGCGCAATACCAATGGTCAATAACAACGAAAGTATTACAACCAGCAATAACGCAACAGCTCGTTGCATAAGCCAGCTCCGGGTTTCTACAACATTTACCGACGCGTTAAATGACTGAATAAGCGATACAATGCCGTTAGTAGAAAAGTACATGGCCATTACAAAACCTAACGACAACAAGCCGCCATGTTTAATTTTAATAATCTCGGTGATAGTTTTTTCAATTGCCTCATAAACAGCATCGGGCATTACCGAGGCAATCAATTGTAATAATTTATCCTGAAAATCGGGTATTGGAATATGTGGTATTAAGGTGAATAAAAAAATGATAGCAGGAAATAACCCTAATAACAAGCTGTACGAAACTGCCGATGCCCGGCGGTTAAGATTACCGTCGCGCAGCCCCCTAAAAAAGAAAAGACCCACATTGTAAACTGGTACTTTATCGAAACCAGGAAACGAAATTCGTTTTGCTTTATTAATGTAAGGAATAGCTTTGCGTATTAGCCAAGTTTCGTGTGCTTTACGTAAAAGTCTCATCGTATGCGCAGTAGTTTGTTAATTAATTAGTTTGTCGTTCAATACGCAATTGATGTATATACGATGCGCCGCCTTTTTCTTTTATCAAAAAGTAAACCCTAAACTTATTGTTTTCAACCTTGAGGGTTCCAATGGCATAGCTCGAATCGTCCTTCCCTCCTTGGTGAATGATGGTGAAATTACTGGGTGGGTATTTTTTGAAAAAGTCACTCATCACTTGTTGTGCATGAGCTTTGCTGTAAACATTTTCGCTTTCGAGTACCATTAACTCAACGTTATCGCTAAAATGTTTGGCCAATTTGCTTGCATTTCCAGTTTTTAAGCTGAAAATAATATCATCAGACACCTGAGCTACTACAGGAGCCGAAAACAACATCAAACCAAAAATTAAAATCAAATTATATTTTAATGTTCTGCTCATTGCATTTCTTTTTATTGGTTGAATTTACACATAATAATATTGAACAGCACCCTTTACTTAATTTTTTTCGTTTCCGTTCATATGTACGGTATCAAATTACGTGCAATTTTTTCAATATTAACATATCGAATTTAATTTTTGTAAATTCACACCATATAAACAAAACAATTTAATTACAATGAAAATCACACTGCTGGTGATTGGTAAAACAGAAGCAGATTACCTCAAAAAGGGTATCGATACTTATATTCAACGACTTAAGCATTACATTACTTTTGAGTTGAAGGTAATAAGTGCGTTAAAAAACACCAAAAACCTAAACGAACTTCAACAAAAACAAAAAGAAGGCGAATTGTTGCTCGCACAGCTTAACGCTACCGATACCATTATTTTACTCGACGAAAACGGGCAACAAAGTTCTTCGATAGATTTTGCCAAACACATTGAAAAACAGATGCTTGCCGGCATAAAAAACTTAGTGTTTGTTGTTGGTGGCCCTTATGGCTTTTCTAACGAGGTAAACCAAAAATCGGTTGGTAAAATCTCGTTATCCAAAATGACGTTTTCGCACCAGATGGTTCGGCTTATTTTTACCGAACAGCTATATCGAGCCATGACCATATTAAAAGGAGAACCCTATCACCATCAGTAAACCATGAAGATAAACAGGTTTTTACATATTCCACTTTTAATGTTCGTTGTTTTCCTTTTAATGGGGATTACAACCGAAAGATTTGTTCTTAAAGGCGGCATAAAACAAAACGATATAAGGTGGGTTACCAAGAACTTACATAAACAACTTGACGAAATTGACCGGCAAATGAACCAGGTAGCCGACCAATTAAATCATGCCGATTCGTCTAATGGTTTAAATTTTTTCGATTTATTACAACAAACCAACCATTTGTTCGAAGAAAAAGAACTTTCGATAATGATTTCGAGTAACGACGAACTAATTTATTGGTCCGATCACATTGTTGGGTATTTCGACGAAATTATTGATGCCGTTGAAGGCTTAGTGCAAATGCCAAATGGCTGGTACGTGCTGAGCCGTAAAAAAACAGGTAATTATGTAATTCATGGATTAACGCTAATAAAATACAACTACCAACTCCAAAACGAATACCTGAACGACGGCTTTGCAAAAGCTTTTCACTTACCCAACGATTTTAAGGTGAATTTTTATAACACCGAAACAACCTATCCTATATACGACCAACAAAACAGTTTTTTATTTTCGATTGAGCCATCGGGGTTTTTACCTTGTATTTATTCCGATTTATATTTTCCACTAACACTTTATTGCTTGGCTTTATTGGCTTTATTTATTGTGTTATACCGACTTATGGCCCACTACTACCACCGCTACCCTGCAAGCAAACTAATTTTATTGTTGTTGCTTTTAATCGGTTTCTATTTAATACTGACAGCTGCTGAAATTCCACGTTCGGTTTTTTTACTCGATATTTTTTCACCAAAATACTTTGCCTATTCATCGTACTGGGGATCGTTGGGCGAATACCTAGTATTTACCATTTTTATTCTATTCTGGAGCATGGCATTCTCACGCACTTTCGATATAAAAACAATTTCGAAATTGCCTACCACTGTCCGACTGGGGATTTGGCTGGTATTTTTAGCCGCGCTATTCGTGCTCATTCGATTTATGATTCTTACATTAATCATGAATTCCAGTATTTCATTCTCGATATTTCATATTGAAGAAATTAGCTTTTACAGCGTTTTGGGATTTTTATCGATCGGTTTTTTATTGCTCGCCTTCTTCTTTATTTCCATTCGTATTGCTCGCGTGTTTTATAAAAAAGTATCCTTGCTTACTTTTCTCATCATGCTAAGCGCTATTACATTAGTAATTAGTGCATTGCTTATTCAATTCGATCCTTCCGAAAAATTAAGGCTTAACCTTTTTATGTGGGTTATTGTTATGACTGCTTTTTGGTCAAACATGAGTAAGGTTTTCAAGCATCGTTTATCGCTAACAGTTCTTTTTGTGTTTATTTTCTCCGTTTTTTCGGTAATCACCTTAATTAAATTTCAAATTAAAAACGAGAAAAATAAGCAAGAACTATTTGCCATGAACTTGTCGGTTGAACACGATCCCATGGCTGAACTTTTTTTGCGGGATATAGACCTCCAACTCAAAAACGATACTGTTATTGGGAAACTGTTAGTACCACCTTACGAAATGGCCGAAGAGTATTTGTTACGCAAATATTTTGGAGGTTACTTACGCGAATACGATCTGCAGTTTACCATTTGCCAAAGCTCCGACAGTGTAATTATTCAACCCGAAAACAAATTGCAAGCCTGTATGCCTTTTTTTGAGCAAATGATTGACAAAAATGGTATCGAAATTCAGGGCATCAACTTTTCGTTTCTCGATAACATGAATGGACGAATTACCTATATAGGAAAATACAATTTCGATTTGTTTGGCCAATCATTAAACGGAACAATGTTCATTGAACTCAACTCCAAGCTTTTATCAGAAGGAACTGGTTTTCCAGAGTTATTGCTACCCGCTCACTCGATCGAAAACCGCTTGAAAAGCAACTTCTCGTTTGCAAAATACAACAAGGGCGAATTGGTTGACCGTGGCGGTGCATTTTTGTATGCCTTAACTACAAAGGCCTATCAATTACCCGACGAAAAAATAGGGTGGACACAATGGAACGGGTACGAACACTTTTTTTACCAATTAGGAAACAACAACTTTGTTATTGTAAGCCGTGAGAAAACGCGTTTGTCAGATTACCTTATTACTTTTCCTTACATTTTTGTATTTCTGTTTATTCTGTTTGTTGCCATAACCTTTGTAAACAAACCTTTTTTAAAAGTGATGCCCATTAATAGCTCCCTTCGAATGCGCATACAACTATCAATAATTGGAGTTGTTTTTGGTGCTTTGATGGTGGTGGGTGGAGGAACCGTTTTATACAACATTGCACAATACCGCAACAATCACCAGAAAAATCTAATTGATAAAATAAACTCGGTTTCGGTAGAGATTGAAATGCTAGTAGAAGACGCCACTTATCTTGACGATCAATTGATTGATTTTCTGGGCTTTGAACTGATGCGGATTTCCGATATATTTTGGACAGATGTAAACGTGTACGATTTAAAAGGTGCACTGGTTGCCACATCGCGCCCCGAAGTTTTTGAAAAAGGACTGATTTCTACACGCATGAACAACAAGGCGCTTTATCAACTCAGCAAATTTGAACCCACCCGCTACCTGCACCAGGAACATATTGCAAAAATGGAATACCTGTCGGCCTATGTCCCGCTTATTAACCAATACGGGCAAAGCATCGGGTACATCAACATTCCCTATTTTACTAAACAAAAAGAGTTTCGCAACGAAGTGGCTACATTCATATTGGCTTTTATCAACATCTACGTTTTCTTACTGCTTATTAGCATAATGGTGGCCTACTACATTGCAACCCGCATTACTTTTCCTTTGAAACTTATTCGCGAAAACCTGCGGGTGATGCAATTGGGAAAAGAAACCATGCCAATTGAATACAAATCGGACGACGAGATTGGCTTACTGGTATCGGAATATAACAACAAACTTGAAGAACTGGCTTACAGTGCCGAACTATTGGCCCGGTCGGAACGTGAAACGGCCTGGCGCGAAATGGCCAAACAAATAGCCCACGAAATCAAGAACCCACTCACCCCCATGAAACTGAATATTCAGTTTTTGCAACGCTCGAAACCCTCCACCATGGAAAACTACGACGAAATGGTGAAACGGGTTACCGAAGCTATAATTGAGCAAATTGACAACTTATCGGCCATTGCTACCGAGTTTTCAAACTTTGCCCAAATACCACGGGCACACAACGAAAAGTTTAACCTCACCGAACGTTTATCGGAAATAATTAGACTTTACAACTACACCGGGCAAGTGGATATTGTTACCCATTTTAAGCCCTCCAACAATTTGTGGGTTTTTGCCGATAAAGAACAGTTTTCACGGGCAATACTCAACTTGATTAAAAACTCGATACAGGCAATTCCTGAAAACCGAAAAGGCGTTATTGATATTCGCATTGAAAAAAACAATGGGAAAATGGCATGCATAATTATTGAAGATAATGGAAAAGGAATCCCCAACAGCTTAACAGAAAGTATTTTTGTGCCTAATTTCACCACCAAATCGAGCGGCACTGGGCTGGGTCTGGCCATTGCTAGAAATATAGTTGAGAATTTTAAAGGGAAAATTTGGTTCGAATCGAAAGTGGATGCAGGCACCAAATTTTATATTAATATTCCATTAATAAAGGAAAACGTTTAGTTTAAGTTCGAAATTGTGGGTCCAACCTTGAATTTATCTTTGTTTAATTCATATAAGAGTTCAAATCGATACTATTTCCTTCAATATTCGAAGAATAAATCGCAGCTGATTTTGTCAAATAATCAAAGCCTCTTTTGTTTTCCGAGAAATCAAAATTCTGAATAAACCCAGGAATTTTATGCCCAATGGTTTGAATGTAAGTGTCAAAATATTTTCTCTCCGTTATTCTCATTTAATCAAGTTGTTTAACCCCAAATTCACTAATTTTATCGTCAAATTGTTATTTCAGTGAAGCTTCCAAGCATGAAGTACCACTACTCAAAAACAACTTTGAACACACGAGGCCACCATTTGCCGGTTACATAAAATAGTTGTTCGTCGGGGTGGTAGGCAATTCCGTTTAACACATCGACACGTTGTGCGTTAAAGTTGCTAAGCAAGCCGCTCATATTGATAAATGCCAGTACCTTGCCGGTTTCGGCATCGAATTTTACAATATTTTCGCTGGTCCAAATATTGGCATATATTACCCCATCAACATATTCAAGTTCGTTCAGGTTGTTAACAAACCCATCGGGAAAACTA
>DATERL010000109.1:0-12802 GCA_035271585.1 Prolixibacteraceae bacterium | reverse complement strand
CTTTTAAGATGTTGCTTACTTTTGAAATTTTTGCTTGATCTGAATACTTAGGTGTAACTATATTAGCAATATAATTTACATCGTTACGTCTTCTTGCTATACGAGTTAAATCGAACCATCTTTTCCCTTCAAATGCTAATTCAAGTGCTCTTTCTTCAATAATAAGATCTTCAATAAAAATCATTAATTGATCTGGATCTTCATTTATTTCTTTAGGAATGGTTCTTTTTTTCAAATAGGCTCTTCCTCTTATTCCAACATTTTCAACCCAATAGCGATAGGCAAGTGGGGTTTTACTCATTGCATTGAATCCGTGATTTAAAAGAGCTAGGGCAGTTTCGGTATCGCCAAGTCGGTTAACTGCCTCGGCTAATAATAAATGAATATCGCCAGCACGTGAAAGAATAATATTATTCTTTCTATAATCACCTAAAATGTATTTTTTTATAAAGGGCATTTGAGGAGAAAGGGTATCAATTGAAGTGCCGATTCCTCTATAGTCAATATCTCCTTTAAGAGGAGTTTGGGCTAAAAATAAATCAATTATACTATTACTAGGTTTAATTGCATATTGTGTGAATGACCATGTAAACAAGGGGTTTGTTTGGCCTTCGGTTAAATCGAATGGAATAACCGAAATAATTTCGCTGTTATCCATTCCTTCAGAATTTGTGAAAATATCTTGCCACCTTTCCTTTTCGTACTCATTTGTTACTTTATAGATAAGTTTTTCATTTCCATGACTTTCCATTCCTAATTTTAGATAGTATGCTGCGCTATCGTACCTGTCTTGTTCAAGGTACATTTCACCAATTAAAGCTTTGTTGTTTGGGTACTTCTGTACTCTAATTTCCAGAATTTTATTATTGGTTTGGATATAAGGTTTTAACTGGTTGATAAGCGTATCGAGCAAAGCATTTTTTTGAATATATACCGGATCGGTTGTAGGTAATTCTTCTAGGTTATCTTCAATCCATGCAACTTCGCCATATAATTTCGATAAAGTGAAATATACCCATGTACGCAAGCCAATTAATGCACCTTTATATGCTCGAATATAAAAATCATTAACGTTTGGGTCGCTTACTTGAACTCTATCAATATTTTTCAGTACCTCATTCAAGTTAATAATTGTTTTATAAAAAGCAGCAGGGTTAATATATGGATTTGAGATTGAAACCGTATGCTCGTTGAGTTCTTCCATATAGGAATCAGCATTGGAAGTTACATCCATCATATCGGTAAAAAGCCCATCGATCAGAACTAAATTTGGCATTACTTCGGTTAAAGGAGTCATAGCACCCCTAAGTGATAGATCAATGTCAATAGAATCACTGTAATGGTTCTCTGGGGTAATTCTGCTTCCTGCTTTTTGTTCAAAAATATCGTCGCACGAGTAGCAGGTAAAAATTATTGTCAATGAAGCAATAATTATAAATATATGTGTTATCAGCTTATTTTTCATATCGAACTTTTAAATGGTTATAAATCTAACTTAACACCCACGATAAAAGAACGCGATTGTGGCGTTTTCCCATAATCGGTTCCCATATAAAATGGATTATTCAAATAATAAAATTCTGGATCGTTACCTGAATATTTTGTTAATGTAAATAAATTAGAAGCACTCAAATAGATTTTAATACCGCTATATATTTTTGAATTTGGTAAAGTATAGCTTACTGTTAAGTTTTTAAGTTTTAGGTACGAACCATCCTCGATCCAACGATCTGAAAAAACGGTGTTTCCTGTAGGATCACCAATTGATGTTCTGGGAAGTAATCCATTGCTGTTGTTTTCGCTCCAACTGTCCAAAATAGTTGCAAATTGGTTTCCATAATTACTCATCGACTCACCAATGTAACGGGTATAATTAAAAATGTCGTTTCCAATTGAATAATTAAAAGTTGCGTTAATCTCCCAATTTTGAAAAAATACTGATGAAAACAAGCCGCCAAATATATCGGGGTTAGGATTACCAATTATTGTTTTATCATTATTATCAATAACACCATCTTCATCTCCTTTAAAACGAATATCTCCTGCTTGCATTGGTTTCCCTTTAGGTCCTATTACCTTTGAGGCTTCGTCGTTATTAGAGTAAATGCCGTTAGTTTGGTAGCCGTAAAAAGCATTAATAGGGTTTCCTTCGGATGTAATATACTCAGCATGTGGAATAGAAGTTATAATACTGGTTACATCCTGTTTTAAGAAATTAAGTTTATTAACAACAGATGTTTGCCCTGTTACCGTACCTCCAATAGTCCACACAATGTCACCAAAGTTTTTTCTGTAATCGACAGCAAGCTCAACGCCCATATTAGATAGTTGGCCACCGTTATCAAAATAGCTTGTATAGCCATAAATTGGTGCAATTTCTTGTTCAATAATTAAATTGTTGATCATTGAATAATAGGCATCGAAGTGCATATTTAGGGTTTGATGATTAGTGGTTAAATCCATTCCTAAATTGATTACACTATTTTTTTCAAGTTCAAGGTTTTTATTTGGAATTGCTTCGCGAACCGGAACTCCCAGTGTATTCATTCTTTTTTCGTTGTAATACAATTTTGAATAATCATATATACTGCTATACATATTACCCGATTCGGAATAAGATAGCCTGAGTTTTAAATCATCAATTGATTTATTATTGTTCATAAACCTTTCTGATGATAATCTCCAAGCTGCGCCTATCGATGGATAAATATTAATCCGGTTATTATCGTTTACGGCTGAATTTGCATCGGCTGATACATTTGCATTAAAAAAGTACTTGTTCTTAATGTTGTAATTCCCATTGATAAAATACGACATCCAGAGTAAGCCTCGGTTATCGCCCAGGCTTTGACGTAAATAATTTAAATTACCCCCGGAGCCAAGGTTTTTAAAATCGTCGGATGCCGTATTTAGGTCTATAGCCTTATTGTATTGGTAGCTATTCTTCATGTATCGGAAACCTGATTGAATATTGATTGATTTACCTTTTTCAAGTTCTTTTTTATATTCTAAGATTGCATGGTTTTGAATTGAACGGTATTCGTAAATAAAATCCATTGGGCTGTTTTCGATATATAGGTTGATTTTGCCAATGCCTTTATTTGGGATAAAGATATTTTCTCTCGCATTATTAAAGTTTAAACCAACTAAGTTTGTAAAAGTAAAGTACTTATTAAAATTGTACTGTACTTTTACCGATGCGCTAAAATGGTAGTTTCTATTGGTTCCAGTAGCATCTTCAATAATTTTCACTGGATTGCTGTACCCAAAAGCTCCTAAATCGTCTATGTAATTTAATGGTAAGCCAGTTTCATTATCGATAAAATAAGGCGACATTATAGGTGCCTTTAATATTGAAGATAAAATTGGGTTATGTTGATATGTTGGTCCAAGGTTAGGTACATAGGTGTCAGTTAGCGAAAGTTTAAAGTTAGGCACTACCGAAAATTTACTTGTAATATTTACTAAACCATTAATACGTAAATTGAAACGATTGAAACCAGATTCAGCAATTGAACCATCGTGGTTTATTAGGCCAGTTGAAATATTATAAGTAGCTATTTCGTCACCTCCTTTTAAAAATATATGATATTTTTGAAGTATTCCAGGAGTGTATATTTCATTTTGCCAATTGGTATTGTTTCCATACCTGTATTTTTCGTCGCCTTCGCCAAATAGCCAAGGCAATTCCGTCCTTATTTCATCTGTTGAAGCTCCTTGTTGGTTGAGTAAACCTTTGACGTAATCGGTAAATTGCGGTCCGTTTAATGTTTTTTGCTTCTTTGGCATCAACGAAACGCCTACTGATCCAGAAATCTTGATCAAAGTACTTGCTTCGCTTTTTTGTTGTGTATTAACATATATTACACCATTAGATGCAGCTGCCCCCAGATGAGAATCTCCATTTTTAAATACCGAAATATCAGCAATGTCTTCAATATCAATAATTTCGAAGGGGTTTAATGTGAAGCCTTCCATTATACCCTCATTTGCATAATTGTAATCATGGATCATACCGTCAATAATCAGCAATGGTTCGTTTTTGCCATAAATGGATTTTAAGCCACGCATGTTTATCCATGATTTTTGACCAGGCAAACCCGATTGGTTTGTGATTTGTAAACCGGGAATCATGCCTTGAAGCGCCTGTTCAAAAGATGTTATGTTGTTGAGTTCAACATCGGCACCCTTAATTGACGTGGAGGAATAAATTTCATTTTTAGAGATTGTCACGCCCAAAGGTTTATTGATTGGATTATCAATCGATATAAATTTCAACGGAACTAATGAGATATTTAAAATATCGTTACCATTAATAAAAATTTGTCGTTTGTGATAACCTGGTAAGTAAATGGACAGCTCTAATTGTTTGGTTGGGACAGTAATAGTGAAAAAACCTTCTTCGTTAGTATCGGTAACTTCACCTGTTGATGTTATAGATATACTAACTTGTTTTAGGGGTTTATTGGTACCCGACTCTGTTATAACACCTTGAACTTTTTCGCCTGATGATTGGGAAAATCCATATTGAATTCCAATACCAATTATAAAAATAAGTGTTAAACAAATTGTATTTAGTGTTTTATTTGTCATTTCAATTCAGTTTTTAAGTTTATTCTTCAACCGGATTTAAATAGATTATATCCCAAAACAAAGTGCCAAAAGATAAGCTAACAATCTTAATTGCATGTTCTTCTGTTTTATCCCAAATAAATGTTCCTAATACTTCGCTTGCTGGATCGGAACCGTTTACTACTGCTATTTTGGCTCCATCAACCCACACTTCATAATCGACCCAATAATCCCATACAAACAACGATAACTCGTATGTTCCTTTCATTACTTTTGGCATAGTAACTTCGCACCAAAAATTCCCATTCATATTTAAACAGTCGTCACCAAGTTTGTTTTGTTGTCCTGTTTTGTAATAATATTGTAAATAGTCGCCTTCCCATTTTATTTTGGCAAAAGTGTTTTGCCCATCGTACCACTTTTTGTAATACTTGCCGTAATAGTCACCTTGTTTCAAATCGAAAAAGTCGGTTGTTTCGAATGTTATTTTTGAAGGTTTTGGTTCAATTACCGGTAATAGATCTTTAATAATATGAATAGCTCCATTTTTGGTTGGGATATTTGATTCAGACGCGTAAAACCCAGTATATTCCTTGGTGGTTCTATTGTAGTTTAATTTATAGTCGTCGGTTGCTTCAATTGCAATATTATTGTTGAATGATAATATTGGATAGTTTTTTGATTGACCAAATTCATTTAAAAAGTAGGCCCCATCTAAGCAATGATATTCAATAAATTGATAAAATCCATTTTCCACATAAGTAATACTATCAGGCGCATTGGTGAATTTTTCGATTACATCGTCGATGTTATTCATACCATAACGGTTGAAAATTGAATCAGAAACAGCCAGTAACGTAAAATAGGTGTGGGCGAGTTTATTTCCAAATTCAAAACTAACAATATTAAGTGTATCCTTTAACCCCGTTAATTCAAGCCCTTTTGTGAAAATTGAATAATCAGGCATATCTTTTATTGTCTGAAAAATGCTTTTACTTAATGGTTCAATAACCTCACTTACTTCTTGGATTATTCCATTAAAGACCTCGATGTTGCGTTTCGAAATTCGCGCATAGTTATTAATTAGAATTTCTGACCCGTCGAATTTTGTTGCCAATTTATCGCCTAAGATATTGGTTTCGTTAATAGCTCCATCACCAATATCTTTTGTGTTAATCATTATCCTAAAAATATGATTTTTAGCTAATTGCATCTGCTCATCCATGTCTAATTCATCGATAGAAGTAATTCCCTTTTTTTCGAAGTATTTATACATGGCTTCGTTGGTAGGTAAGAAAAGAGTAAAAGGACCACGTACGCTGAGTAAACTGTTTTGACGGGTATTTACAAGCAAATTGTTAAACTCGGAATACTTAGAATCGAGACTGTCAACGTATTTAGCTATTACAAGGTCTTCCAAATCAACTTGTGTTAATGGTGCTTCAACACAACTGAAGAAAATGGAGGTGAAAAAAAGTATGATAATACTTTTTCCAATAAATGGTAATGATAGATATAGTTTCATATTTATTTGTTTTTTATCTGTCATAGAATGGATTTTGTTCTAATATATTATTTGATTCTATATCCTTTCTAGGTATAGGAAGGTAATAACTCATTGTATCAGTAACTCTAGTTTTTAGAATAGTAGCTTGTTTAATATTTATGGCACGAGCCAAAATCATATTAATAATATACTGTTTTTGTTCAAAACTATTTCTTTTAGCATATCGCAAAATATCGAACCAACGTTTACCTTCAAAAGCAAATTCTCTGGCTTTTTCGTCTAGTATGTAATCACGTAGCTCCTCTTTGTTGATTATTTCGCTATGTGATAAGCCGGCTCGCTCCAATGTTTGCCGTACATAGTTATTCGCATCCGATAGTTGGTTTAATTCATTTAAGGCTTCGGCCTTAATCAGTAATACATCGGCATACCGGTAATAAATGAAATTTGCATCGCGTTGGGTGGTTTCCCTTTTTTGCTTACTGCTAGGCGATAAACCGCTATACTTCCATAGGGCAGTATAGCTTCCTAAGAGCCGTTGATCTGCTTTTTGGAATAGTTTGTCTGTGGTATTTTTATTGATTCTTACTTGAGCTGAGCCATTTGGTGTTGGGATCATCTGATTATAAATTGGATTACTTTGTCCTTCGAGGGTTGCATCATATTGAATTTCAAAAATACTTTCCGACATTGAGTTTCCAGGATTATACAATTGAAACCATTCGCTATAATACAAGAGGCTAAATTTACCTGTATTGATTACCGAGTCACAGTAATTAATCGCATTTTGATATTCTTCGTTCCATAAATACACATCGGCTAAAAGTGTCATGATTGAATATTTATTTGCACGACCTTTGTAATATTCAGGTTGTTTAATAAATTCATCGGTGTATGCTATGTCTTTTGCTGCAAGTAAATCTTTGATAATTTGAGCGATTACTTCTTTTTCGGTACTTTTTGGTTTAAACAGATCACCTTTATCCGAAACTGAAGCTTCGATTACAATTGGTACTTCTTTCCAAATGCGTACAAGATAGAAATAGCAAAGTGCCCGTATGTACAAACATTCAGCATCGTAAGCCAACTTCATCCTAGGGGTGAATGACTTATCTTGTTCAACTACATTATCGGCAAAAAACATTAAGGTATTTGCCAAGTTTATTGCTTTATAATATGATTCCCAGCTAATTTTTGAATTTGAAAGGCTAATGTCGCTATTTTGAATTGATGAATATTCTGAAAAATCTGTTCCAGAAAATGTCACAAAATCAGCGCGTAATTCGCCCCAAATTAACGATTCAAGCGATGCACCTCTAAATGCATTGTAGGTTGCAGCCAATGCACCATCGGCATCGCTTTTCTTTTGCCAAAATTTTTCTTTGATCAAGTCGTTTTCAGGCGCAATAGAAAGCCAGTCGGTGCACGAAGTCATTATTACAGCAAATATGATATAAACAATTGTGCTTTTTAAATATGTATTATATTTTCTCATGGATAATAGGATTTAGATTTAGAAAGAAGCATTTATACCAAACATTAACCTTCTACTGGGTGGTGTTCGGTTATTGTCTTTTGGAAGGTCACTGGGTCTCGATGGCGGAGAAACATCTGGATCTTGACCTGAATAATTTGTTATTGTAAACAAATTATAGGCAGTAGCATATATTTTTAAATCTTTTAAGTTAAGTTTCGAACTAAAATTTCTTGAAAAATTATAGCTTAACGATACCGTTTTTAATCGAATAAACGAACCATCTTCAACAAACCGGTCCGATCCTAACCAGTTGTACCCTTTATTGTATAATGCACGAGGCATAAAAGTATTGTCCCCATCACGTCTCCAACGCCAGTCGGTAGCTAAGCTTTGGTTGTCGTAATTATACATTTTTTCGGTATCAATTTTAGTTTGGTTTATAATTTTTTGACCAACCTTGTAATGGAAAAAAGTATTCAGGACTAAGCCTTTATACTTGACACGGAAGCCGGTACCCCCCATTAATTTTGGATTTAAGTCACCTAAATATTCGATATCGAGTTCATTAATTTGTCCATCGAAATTTTTATCTAAATATTTGGCATCACCACCTTCAAATTCATAACCAGCAGAACCACCATGTATCATGGTCATTGGTGTTTCGTTATCGGCGCTCATAATTAGTTCTCCATACTGATCTCTCACATAGGCATCTTCGTTGGTTTTATAAACCCCCAAATATCGATAACCCAAGAAACCACCAAGGGGATCTCCTTTTTGTACTTTAATTTTGTATTGTCCATTTTCTAGCATATCACCGTACTCGAGACTATAATTATCGGGCAAATCAATTACTATGTTTTGGTTTTTAGACGCATTAAAATTAAAGCTCACATCAAAATCTTTGTTTTTATAGACGGTGTAATTTACTATAAACTCAATTCCCTGATTAACCATTTCTCCATTGTTCTGGTTAATTTTCGAGAACCCAGTTGTGCTAGGAATACCTGAATCTTTCAAGTATAAATCGAGTGTACTTTTTTTGTAAATATCGAATTCAATATTTAAGCGGTTGTTTAATGCATAAAATGAGAGTCCTAAGTTACTTTGGTCAATTGTTTCCCATTTTAAACCTGTCAGTTCTATTCCATTAGGCTTAACTCCTTGTAGGTCGAGATATGAAATATTGGAACCTGCCGAATAGGTATTAAAGTATAGGTAATTGTCGCCGGGCGAGTTTCCACTTTGTCCCCAGCTTCCACGTAATTTAAAATCATCAATAAAGCTAACCCACTTCAAAAATGGTTCTTCTGAAATTCGCCAAGCAAACGAAGTGGTTGGGAATATTCCCCAGCGTGCTTCTTTGCTAAATTTTGAGTTTCCTTCAACTTTTGCGCCGAGCGTAAATATGTACTTATCTCTAAATTTATAGCTGGCTGTTAAAAACATTCCCAATGACCTAAACTTTGCAAAACTGGCATTAAAATTATCTAAGTGTTTATCGCCAAAAGCGTCTTGGTTAAAGGGTGATGAAGAACGGTTGGTTTCTGTTTTAAAATATCTACTTATCGTTTCTTCCGAATCGAACCGAGCCAATCCAACAAGTTCATGATCGGAACCTAATTTAGGCGCGTATAATAACTGCGTTACAGTATAAATTGAACTCTTCTTCGAAAATTCAGTAGTTGCTTTATTGGTTACCCCATCGTTATAGTCATAGCCAATTGCATTATAGGGTAGGAATTTTGAAGTCTTACTGTCGAAAATATCGAGGGTTATGGTAGAGCTTAATGTTAAAACGGGTAGTATTTTATACCTTAAAGTAAACAACGCTCTGGTATTGTCTTTAATTTTGTTTTGTTTGGCCAAATTAATATAGGCCACTGGGTTATACACGTCACTGGCCTTACCTTGTAATGTGGATCGGGGAGTAAAGTATTTGTCATAAACATTGTTCAATGAATCGCGATAAAAAACCGAAAGATTAGGCATTTTACGATAAGCTATTGATCTCACGTTCCCTCCATAAGTTTCATCCTGATCGTAACGGGTGTACATAATGTCGGTTGTAAACATAAGTTTATCTGAGAGCTCATAGTCGAGGGAGCTTTGTATGTTTATTTTTTGTAAGCCAGTACCTATTGTTGTACCTGTTTCGTTCTGTAAACCAACCGACATTTTATATTTAGTTTTATCACCACCACCACGAACACCAAAATTGTGTTGGGAGATGTTCGATAATTGTGTTATCTCCTTTATCCAATTGGTGTTTTGCGAGTAGTTGTTATAATCTTCGGCTTCGGGGTCAAAAGCGATCTCGTTGCTCGAAAACTCATTCCTATCTACATTAAAATGCGCTTCGGTTATTAAACGGGCATATCCAGCACCATCTAACATGGGTATTGGTTTGGGTTCTTTACCAATGGTGTGTTTGTATGAATAATCGAATATTGGTTTCGATTTAATCCCACGCTTGGTTTTGATCATCAATACTCCGTTTGCTGCTTTTGATCCCCATGCTGCTGTAGAGGCGGCATCTTTTAGTACTTCAATCGATTCGATATCTTCGGGAGATACATCAATTAAACTTCCAAATTGTTGAATATCGGCACTGGCCAAATCAATTCCATCGAAGTTCGCATTATAAGGAATACCATTAACTACAATTAAAGGATTATTGTTAGCATTAATGGTTGAAGTACCACGGATCCTAATATTCATACCAGCACCAGGATCGCCTGACATAGCTGTAATATCAACATTGCCTAATCGCCCCTGCATCATTTCTTCAACTGTTGAAGTTTGAATAGATTCCAAATCTTTAAACTCCATACGGGCTACTGCTGTAGCCCTGTCTCTAACGGTAGTTACACCGTCGTTACCTACAACGTTCGCCCTAACAACAATGTCTTCCAAACGTTGGCTTTCGTTTTCAAGTTTGATATCTATTGTTGTTTGTTTGGTTATTTTAAATGATGCTTTTTTATATCCAATAAAAGAGACTTGAATCGAATTTTCGATGTTTTTAATTTTAATTACATAGTTTCCATTTAAATCGGTTACTGTGCCAGAAACGAACCTGCTATTATTGTCCATTTCAACAATATTTACAAATGCTAAACCTTCTTGAGTATCCTTATCGGTAACTTTACCTTTAATTATTAATGAGGTTTGAGCAAATATGCTATTTGTAACTGATAATAAAATTATTAGGAAACCTGCTAGAATAATATATCTTTTCATAATCTACAAGGTGTCTGATTTATAGCTCACTTTTTAAAACAGTTGAAATTTTATGTACTACGCCTTTCGAAACCAATAGGTTTGCGTTTTTATGGTCAATATTAATAACGTTCCCTGATAAATCGGTTATTGATAGATTGTTATAGTTATTATTGACGATAATTTTTGCGTATGAATTTTTAGTGTCTGCAACCTTAGAAGGTTGGTTAGTGTCCAATTCGCCCGATTCTTTTCCATCATCAAATATTACATTCTTCCTTATAAAGTGATAGTTACAAAACGAACGTATAGAATCTATTCCAGAAGATAATAAGGGTTGTGTTATATCGGGGAGCAAACCATCAGTAAATGCTTTGTCAATGGCATTGTTGTCGGGTAAGAAAAAAGTCCAGTAATCTGATTCGGAAATGATGAGAAGCATTGGTGTTTTATTATCCGTAATTATGTCAACATAGCTTGTATCTAATAAATTTGCCATTATAAGTAAATCTTTGAATTTTTCGAGATCGGGATCGCTAGAAATTAATTGTCCAAATGAGAACCTGGTTTTGATGGGATTGTCTAACAAATAGAGCATACCATTTTTTTCATTTTCAATTTTCTGTGCAACCTTTGGAAAAATATTTTGTGAAATATTTTCACCTCCATAAATCTTGTTATCCTTATAATGAATGTAATTTTTCGATTGCATTTCAATAAACCCCTCACCACTAAGGTCATTTAAAGAGCCGATACATATATGGTCAAGTACAAACTCTCTTAAGAAATCTGCTTTGATTGGCTTCCAAAGACCATCGGATCCAAAAAACTGTATTTGAGATTTTTCATGACTAAACCTTATGTTGTGTTTTTCCATTTGTTCATTATTAACGGCAAACAGTGTGACGTTTTCGTTAATATTGGATAAACGGGACATAACATCGGCTTGAGTAAGGGCAATTAAAAAAGTTGAATAGTCTTTATCAAAGAAAAGATTACCTGGCACTGTGATAAAAACATTTGGTTCTAACACACGGTTTGTTCCATAAACGACACCATTACTGCACATGAAGGCCGATTCTATATCGTTCCTGCTAATTTCAGTTTGATCGCCTTGCATATTGAAAAATAAGTGTTCAATTTTAGAAATTAAGCATAGTGACCATGCCATTTGTGTTTCAACTATATATGCTAGCGTTATTTCAGGTATACTATCGATTGATTCGAAATTTTTCAATAATTTTTCGTTTAAATAGGTAGTCATCGTTTTGTCGGTGGGAGCGAATAAGGAGTACATTTCTTTCATCGCTCTATTAGATCCAAAAGCTCCAGTTTCATCAGCTAAATTTGATATAATACGATAGCTCTTTTGATACAGTTTCATCTTGTCTTCAGGTCTGACTTTTGTAAAAGTATAATCCGCAAAGCGTTGCATTAAATCATAAAACACCGTAAATTCATCTTTTTTGTCTCTTAAATATTCATCAATATTTGGCATTGGTTCAATTACCTTGTCGAGGTAATATATAAAACCATTGGCTGTTCTAACTTCAGCTTCGGTCACCATGGAAGCGTGAATATTTAAATTATCGCCCCATTTGCTGTCGCGGTACATAAATAAATAATCAGATCCATCACTTGAACCAAAATAATCACTAAAAAAATTAGTTGAAAAAATTGGCAAATATTTATTTTCACTATAAACAAGATATTCTTGGTCAATTAAAGTCGTATTGTATTTCCGAACTTCAACTTTAGGCAACGAGAAGCTTTTTGTTGGTTTTCTGAAAAATAATGATGCGTATTCACCCTTAGGCCCTTGCTCTTCTTCCCAAATATATTCATATATTAAGTGGTATCTCGACCGTGGATTACGTAGAACATGCAAGGTGAATAGTTGAACGGCCTCTTGTTGAGATAAATCAGCAACCCCCGTTTTTCCTATTGAACTGAAATATTTTAAGAAGGACTCATTTTCGGGAACAAATAAAGTAAACAATTGCATCTCAATTGGTACCGTATAG
>DATERL010000108.1:0-3711 GCA_035271585.1 Prolixibacteraceae bacterium | reverse complement strand
TATTAGATTTGATTTCAGCTTTTTCCAGCAAAAATAGTTGTATTCAAAAGGCCCATTGGAACTTTCTATTCGATAGTTTACCAATGCATTCCATTCGTACAAAAAGCCAACATCGGAGTCTGTTGGTTCTGAGGGTTTAACCGAAAATAATATTCCTTCAAAGTCTTTTACATAAGGTTCGCCCCAGTAGTTGTAGTTAACTTCACGATAAATTGAATCTTGAAGTTCTATTTGATCGATGTTGCAGGGTTCGGGCATTGTTACATCATGCGACATGTATCCTGCGCCATCGGATGTTGTAATATAGATATGATAACTTAAGCCCGGTGTGGTGTATATTGAATCGTATGAACGGTAGTAGCCTCCGGTCGATTCGTAAAAATAATACATATCTTCTTCAGACGTAATCATGTAAATTTTGGCATTTCGTTCGCTGTTAAAATAGGAACGGCTATCGAAAACTGAAGTTCGGCTTAATTTTATGGTAAAATAGTCGGGTTGATCGGTAAGCATTGCTTCTACAACTAAAGCGCCCGAAAGGTCTTCAATTTCAGGCGAATAATATTCTTCGCATCCGCAAAGTGTTGATAGTGTAATTATTAATGCTAATATGTTGTATCTTATTTTCATTTTCAAAAACAATTAAAACCAAAAATTATAAGTAAACGATGGAATAGGAACCCCAACTACTGCAAATTTAAAAAGCGCATAATTTCTATAGTTATTAATGGGCGAAGGTTTTTGTTTTTCATAAAAAACCGAAAATGCATTATTACGTCCATATACATTGTAAACCGAAAAAGTCCAATTGCTTCTCCATTTTTGATGTTTTAGCAAGCTGCCTTCGTAGGTAATGGCCATGTCGAGGCGGTGATAATCGGGCAGTCGGTATTTATTCCGATCGCTAAAGCTAATTATCTCGTAATTTCCCAATGTGTATTTTTGCTCAGGATAGGTTGCAGGCCTACCTGTACTATAGGTGAAATTGGACGAAAAGGTAAATCTTCGCGATAATATGTAGTTAACAACCAAGGTAAAGTCGTGTGGTTTATCGTAATTCGATTTGTACCACTCACCACGGTTAATTTTCTCTTCGTCAAAAGCACCGTCTATTTGTTTGAATGATCGGGAATAGGTGTAGGCAAGCCATCCGGTAAGGGCACCTTTCGATTTTTTAACAAGCAACTCAAGACCGTATGCTTTACCAATTCCGTGAATTAATACTTGTTCAATATTAGGATTCAGAACAATTTGAGCCCCGTTTTTATAATCTACTTCGTTATAAATGTCTTTATAATATAATTCGACCGAAGCTTCGTACATATTACTTTTCATGTTTTTAAAGAATCCGATTGAGTATTGATCGGCTTGGAGTGGTTTCATGAAATAATCGCTTGCTTTCCAGTAATCGGCGGGTGTAATTGATGCGGTGTTCGAAATTTGTCGGATGTATTGGTTGGTTCGGCTATAACCAATTTTAATTGAGCTTGAATTTCGAAATTCGTAACGTAATGCAACACGTGGTTCTGCACCATGGTAAAATGAGGCCGTTTTTCCTGTCTCAATATTCTTTGTCCCGCTTAGGGTTTCTTCGTTAAGAGGTTCGTTTTCGGTATATTGATTGATATTTTCGGGACCCAGTAATTCAAATCCAGAATAGCGTAAGCCGCCAATAATTGCCAATTCGGGTGTAATGTCGAATTCGTCTTCAATATATATGCCTTGTTCAATGGCATGTTCATTTGGCATGTCGAATGTTCTTGCAATTGAGGCATCGGTGTAGGGACTCGATTGCCCCGGTTCAATTTGATAACGAACAAGGTTTGCTCCGGCGTTGAATTTGTGCCGCGCAATAATGTTTGATGAGAAATGGTAGCTTACTTGTTGTTGATTAATTCCGGTGTAAAGGTTGTATTCAACATTCTTATGGCTGAAATCAACAATATTTGCATCGTAATTACTGATGCTGAAACTTAATAAACCTGAGTTGTTATTATTGAAAATGTGGTTCCAGCGGCCGGCGCCAATTAGATTACCATAGCTGTATTTGGCGTTTTCGAAGTAGTCGAAATTATCGTAGCTTCCATAACCGAATAAGCTTAAACGGTTGCGGGCGTTAATGTTATAGTCGAGCTTGGCATTGAAATCGTAAAAATTAGCTGAACTATTTTTCAACTCGTAGTTTTTTAATAAGCCTAAAATCCAGTCCGAATAAGTTGTTCTGGCACCTAACATAAAGGAGAGTTTTTTGCCAATTGGTCCCTCGGCTGCTATGCGGCTATTGATAATGCCAATGCCACCGTTTACTTTTAATTTTTCACTTTGTCCTTTTCTTAAATCGATATTCATAACCGACGAAACACGACCTCCGTAGCGCGATGGAACGCCCGATTTAAAAAGTGTTACATCGTTTACAATACCTGGATCGAGCATCGAGAAGAAACCAAAAAGGTGCGAAGTGTTAAAAATAGGGGCATCGTGAATTAAAATGAGGTTTTGATCGGCATTTCCGCCTCGAACGTTAAATCCCGACGCATTTTCACCGGTTGATTGTACTCCCGGTAATAAAACCATACTTTTTATAATATCGGCTTCACCCATCAATACCGAAAGTTTGTTGATTGATTTCATACTCAGCTTAACCATTCCCATTGATGTGGAACGAAAGTTATCTTCGGGTTTCTCTGCACTGATATTTATTTCGTCGAGTGAAATGGATTTCTCGTAAAGCTCAATGTCTATTTCACCATTGCTATAGATAATAAAATCGCGTATTTCGTCTTCGAGTCCCATAAACGAAAAACGCACTTGGTGCGCTCCAGTAGGGATTTCAATATTGAAAATGCCATTATTATTGGTAGCCGCAGATTTTGATAGCTCTTCGAAGATAACCTGAACGCCGGGTATTGGAGTGTTGGTTTTTCCTTCGAAAACGGTGCCCGATAAAAGAGCGGTTTTGTATTTTCCTTTATCAACAGGGTTGCCAATTATTGTTTTCTGTTTCTCGTTGTTTGTTTCGTACGAAATAAAACTGCCGGGCATTAAAATAATATTTTGTTGAAAATAAATAAAATGAAAGCCGTGTGGGGTAAGTGTTTGTGTCAGAAAACTTTCAAGTGAGATTGCTTGGTTAATCTCGGGTGTTAAAATTAACGATGTCCACTCAGTTTTGTAAATGGTTTTTAAGCCGTGTTCGAGTTGGAGCTTATTTGTAAACTGTTCGAACGTAATATTGCTGTAGCTTGAATCAATGCCAAATGAAGCTTCTGGTTGTGCTTTTGCGTTGGAAAAGAGCAATATAAAAAGTATAAAACAAAAATATCTCTGCACTGTACAATAAGGTTAATGTGTTGTTGGGTTTCAGGCGCAAACTTAAATAAAAACATTAATATAGACGTAGAGAATACATAAAGGTTTAATGGAAATGAAAACAACCCGGTTTTTTTCCGGGTTGTGAGTAACAATAGATTGGTAGTCCCGATCCGTCAGCTGACGGATTGGGATGAGATATGAGTCTTGAGACAGATAGTAACACTTTGTTATTGTGTATGTTAGGCCAATTGACCAGATTATTTCAATTTGGTAGTAATTAACTGGTTATAAAAATATAACGAACTATTGTTACTGCCAAGCATGAAAAACAGCAGTGCGGAGTTAAAACGTGATAATCAAAGCATGTTTTGCGGAGAAAATGCTGTTTGCGGCGAATAA
>DATERL010000107.1:0-9381 GCA_035271585.1 Prolixibacteraceae bacterium | reverse complement strand
CTAACTAGTTGCCCCCCGGCAGAGCCAGTGTCCTCTTCCTCTTTACAAGAATTAAAGATAACACACTTAAAATTAAAAGACTAAAGAAATAAAATAAATAAAAATAGTACTTCGAAAATTTGGATTACAACATAGAAGGGGTAGTGGGAATTGTTGGGGCACTAGGATTCGAACCTAGTACCCTCACGCCAAAAGCGTGATACAATACCGGACTGTTCCGTAGTTCTTTGCTATGAGGAAGAGAAATCTTTATTCCTTATTGTTCGTTGTACTTTATTTGTAACTGATAACTAGAGTTTTATCGTAAAAAAAGAGGAAATCAGATTTCTCCAATTTCCTCTTTAAATTGTCGGGGCACTAGGATTCGAACCTAGGACCCCCTGGTCCCAAACCAGGTACACTACCGGACTGTGCTATACCCCGAAAATATTTTTAAAAGAACGCGGAGAGAGGGGGATTCGAACCCCCGGTACAGTTACCCGTACGTCAGTTTAGCAAACTGGTGGTTTTAGCCACTCACCCACCTCTCCAAAAAGGCATGAGACTAAATTAAAGCATTTGTCATTTAATCCACTTTTTTGCCAGAACTTGTAATCAACAATTGACTTGCTTTCTCAATTGTGCGTGCAAATATATATCGTTTCGCCTCTTTTGCAAAATAAATCCGAAATATTTACTTAAAAAAGAACAACATTTTACTAAGCATCTGATTAGTAGTAATTAAACAGAACACTCAATGAATTTAAACTTCTAGTTCAATGTTCAAAAACAAAATCCACTTAAAGGATTGACTATAGCGACTTTAGACCAACACCTAAAAAAATAAAACGCTAAAACCCCTATAAAACTTGCTTTTGTGCTTGTTCGTGTTTAAATTTGAGATATAAACACAACGTTCTAAAATATAAAAGATAAAGCTTAACCGCATTACTTTCCTGATATTGGTAAACTCAACAGTCTACTTTAAACGAGAAAGCTTATGGTTATGATGGCAGGCCTTGTAGTCACGCTTCGGCGCGATGAGTAGTACTTTACTACCGATGGAAGTCAAAATGATCAGGCACTCAAATCCTGTAATTTCGGGGTTTTATTCAATAGGGGTAATGCGGTTTTTTATTTTACCCTTATTTAATATCATTGATATTGAAAGGTGTCTCTTGGTACACCAAATAGTTCAACCAATTCTGAAAAAACAAGTTGGCATGTCCACGCCAACGCACCACCGGTTCTCGCTTTGCATCATTTTTACGATAATAATGTTTGGGAATATCAATGGTCAAGCCTTTTGCTAGATCTCGCTGATACTCCTCGTGTAAATTTAAGCTCGAATACTCAAAATGCCCGGTAACAAAAATCTTACGACCCCCTTTTTCCTGAACAATACCTACACCAGCCTCGTCAGATGCAGCAATCAATTCCAATTCATTCACACTTTCGATGTCTTCTTTCTTAATTTCTGTGTGACGAGAGTGAGGCATATGAAATTCATCGTCGAAACCACGAAAAATAGGCAGCGTACGATCGGACGGTAGGTGTTGAAATACCCCGAACATTTTTTCGTCGAGTGGATACTTTGGTACGCTGTAATAGTGGTATAAAGCTGCCATCGAGGCCCAACAAATGAAAAGTGACGATTGCACGTTGTGCTCTGCCCAATCGAAAATCACTTTTAGCTCGTCCCAATAGTTAACATCCTCAAATTCCATTTTCTCAACAGGAGCTCCGGTCACAATAAGCCCATCAAATTTTTGATGCTTAATGAGGTCAAAATCGGTATAAAAAGCCTGCATGTGTTCTTCGGGTGTGTTTTTTGGAGTATGCCCCATCACCTTAATCAAATTGAGTTCAAGCTGTAAAGGCGTATTCGATAAAATACGTATCAGATCGGTTTCGGTGGTGACTTTTACCGGCATCAGGTTGAGTACGGCAATACGCAAAGGCCGAATATCCTGATGGTTCGCACGGGTACGATCCATCACAAAAATGTTTTCCTTTCGCAAAGCTTCAATGGCAGGCAGGGTATCGGGTATGTTTACTGGCATAATAAAAAGGTTAAAAAAAGGATTAAGATTAAGAAAGACATAAAGGTTAAGAAAAAAATAAAGATAAAGGTTAAGACTGAGGTTAAAGTTGAGAAAAAGATAAAGTTTAAGAATAAGATTATAAACTATGAAATAGCTGCTCATATTAAGCCTTTGCCACTACATTAGCCTTAACCTAAACCTCAGTCTTAACCTTTACCTAAATCTCAGCCTCAGTCTTAGCCTCAGCCTTTTTATTTCAAACTGTCAAATGCTTGTTGCAAATCTTCTTTAATATCGTCGATGTGCTCAATGCCAATCGATAAACGCAATTGATCGGGCAAAACGCCGGCCAACGACAGTTCGGCTTCGTTTAATTGCGAATGCGTGGTTGATGCCGGGTGAATAATCAAAGTTTTAGCATCGCCAACATTAGCGAGGTGACTGATTAACTTTACGTTATCAACAAATTTCGAAGCGGCAGCTTTTCCAGCTTTCAACCTAAAAGTAAGCACACCACCAAAACCATTTTTCAGATATTTTGTGGCCAATTGGTGATATTTACAGCTCTCCAAGCCAGTATAATTTACCGTCTCAACATCGGGGTGCTTCTCTAGCCAACGTGCAATTTCAAGCGCATTATCGACTGTGCGCTGCACCCTCAACGATAGTGTTTCGATACCCTGTATCAACTGCCACGAGTTAAACGGACTGATGGCTGGGCCAAAATCGCGCAAACCTTCAACCCGTAAGCGAATGGCAAAAGCAATGTTGCCAAAGGGGCTACCCACACCAAATACATCGGAAAATACCAGTCCATGATAACCTTCGGAAGGCTCGCTAAATGCACGGAATTTGCCATTACCCCAATTGTAGTTCCCGGCATCGATAACAATGCCACCCAAGCTGGTTCCATGACCGCCAATCCATTTGGTTGCCGATTCAACAACTACGTTAGCACCATAATCGATGGGGCGGAACAAGTAGCCGGCTGCGCCAAAGGTATTATCAACTATTAAGGGGATATCGTGCTTTTTAGCTACTGCCGAAACTTTTTCCCAATCGGGTATGTTGAAATTGGGATTTCCTAGATTCTCAACATAAATAGCTTTGGTTTTGGCATCGATCAACTTTTCGATTTCTTCGGCTGTATCGTCTTTTGCAAAACGCGCATCGACACCCAAACGTTTAAATGATACTTTAAATTGATTGAAAGATCCTCCGTATAAAAACGGCGAAGTCACAAAGTTATCGCCAACCTCAAGTATATTATTTAAAGCTAAGAATTGCGCCGAGTGTCCCGATGCAGTTGCAACAGCGGCCACACCGCCTTCGAGTGCGGCAAGACGTTTTTCAAACACATCGGTGGTGGGGTTCATTAGGCGGGTGTATATATTGCCAAACTCTTTCAAACCAAACAAGTTGGCCCCATGTTCGGAGTTTTTAAACTGGTACGATGTAGTTTGATACAAAGGTACTGCACGCGAAAGTGTAGTTTCGTCGGGGGTATGACCAGCATGGATCTGCAAAGTTTCGTAACGGTAATTTTTTGACATAATTTTATTTTTTATGGTGTTAGTATTCAAATTTAATATGTTCGTGTTAATACAACAACTTATGTATTGTGCATTCAACAAACGAAATTAAAAAATGATTAAAAAAGTTTCGAAAAAATTAATTTATGAAGCGCATGTACACAAATAGACAATATAAATTATTTGCTCATGCGCACGAGCATTCGCATCATCATGGCCATGCTGCCCATGAAAAAAGAAGAAATAATATTTTGATTGCGAATTTTCATTTATCTAACTTAATTTGATAGTACAAAAATAAACAATGATTTTGAAATAAGAAACCTTTTTGTCTTTTATTTTTTCAGCTTAACAATTATTTTAAATTGGAGTTGTTGATTAAAGGGTTCACGCAGATTACACAGATATCGCAGATAAAAACAAACAAACAAATCATAAAAAATCTGCTGGATTAGCGGAATCAGCGTGAAACGAAAAGGAGTTCACGCAGATGACGCGGATTACGCAGATAAAAAATGACACGACCTATACCTTATTCTCATCTATCAGCGGACAAAGACGAAGCGTAGTCCCGTGAAGCGGGAAATCCCTAAGCATAAAATTCCTATAAGCCTTTTAGAACACTGTTCTTTGCTATTGTAGCCACAAAATCTTTGAGATAGAAAGGCTCAAAATAGGCCAAATCGGCAAACTGCCCTGCTATGAATTTTTCATTGGCCAATGTTGTCATGTTAGCTGCCGAAGTAATAATTCCTTCAATAAAATATGCGTTGGCGTGCTCAATTACAGGTTTACATTTTTCGGCGCCATTGCCAAAAAAAATCAAGCGGTGATCATTTAAAGCATCTGCAAAAGTGTTTTCATCAATTACCACGGCATCTACTTTGCTCAATTCTTTGAGCTGAAAAGAATAAATTGTACGGTAAACCTCCATCCTACGGGCATCGATCATGGGAACTAGCCAATCGGTTTCAGTTAATTGAAGCCCTAAATTGGCAGATTTGGCTATTACCGCAGCGGCCATGGCCTTGAGCGGACTGATGGCAATAAGCGGAACCGTAGCACCAAAGCATAAACCCTTCGCCACCGAAACTCCAATACGAAGGCCAGTATAAGAACCAGGCCCCTCGCTAACGGCCACGGCATCGAAATTGGAAACCGATAAATTATTCGACTTCAGTAGCTCATCGATAAACACGGTAAGTAAACGCGAGTGATTTAAGCCACTTTGGTCTTCGCGTACATCGCTTACTTTGCCATTTTCAGCAATGACCACCGAACAAACTTCGGTTGAGGTTTCGAGACAGAGAATTTTTGCCATGCTAAGTTTTTACTTTTTAATGCTGCAAAGATGCTAATGATTGAGGAAAAATCCTACAATAAACACTTTGCTGCCGCGCCATTATGTTGCGTTCTCCAGCAAGTAAAAGTTTCTCGCAGATAACACAGATGACGCAGATAAAAAATGACCATTGCTGGTGCGCGATTGTATCGCGTTCCCTAACTGGTTAAAAGTTTCACGCAGATGACGCGGATTACGCAGATAAAAAATGACACGACCTATACCTTATTCTGATCTATCAGCTGACGAAGACGAAGCGTAGTCCCGTGAAGCGGGAAATCCCTAACGTGTACGAACAGATCCTTCTCCCGATAAACCATCGGGATCAGGATGACAACTATTTTGTAACTGACAAAAACAGTTGTGCGGGAGCGTAGTTAAGGTTTCACGCAGATAACACAGATGACGCAGATAAAAAAAATAGACAAATCATAAAATATCTGCCAGATTCGGTGGAATCAGCGCGAAACAAAAAGGAACTCACGCAGATGCCGCGGATGACACAGAAAAAATGGCACGCACTATATGTTATTCTGATTCGTAAGCTGACGAAGAAGAAGCGTAGTCCCGTGAAGCGGGAAATCTCTAACGTGTACGAACAGATCCTTCTCCCGATAAACCATCGGGATCAGGATGACAACTATTTTGTAACTGACAAAAACAGTTGTGCGGGAGCGTAGTTAAGGTTTCTCGCAGATAGCACAGATGACGCAGATAAAAAAATAAAAAACAAACAGATAAATCATAAAAAATCTGCGGGATTTGCGGAATCAGCGTGAAACAAAAAATAGTTCACGCAGATGCCGCGGATGACACAGAAAAAAATGACACGCACTATATGTCATTCTGATTCGGCAGCTGACGAAGACGAAGCGTAGTCCCGTGAAGCGGGAAATCTCTAACGAGTACGAACAGATCCTTCTCCCGATAAACCATCGGGATCAGGATGACAACTATTTTGTAACTGACAAAACAGTTGTATGGGATCGTGTTAAAAATCCTCACCCAGATTTTTTTTAATATTTACAAAAAAAAGATTAACTTGTATTTATATTTTTTTTAATTGGCTATATTTTCTTATTTTTGTGTGTAGCAAATGCTTAAAAATTAAAATTGAGGAAAACAATTGATTAAAGGGGCGTATTTTGTGTTTTATATTTTTTTAAGTCACAACTTATGCTCCTTTATTTTCAACAAAAAGGGTTTAAATAAAAAACACACAGCAAAGACGCTAAGGCGCAAAGAAAAATTGTTGTATTGTGTACCTTTGTGGTTAAATTTAAATTGTGGTTAAAAAAAGGGAAATAAGCAACAATAAAAATAAGGCACTTATCCTTATTGCATTATCTGTACTTTCAGGGGTTTTGCTGGCTATATCGGCCATACCTTCAAAAGTATGGTTTCTGAATTTTGTGGCATTGGTTCCTTTGCTATTTGCTGCCGAAGCAACACTCAAAAAGAAAAAACCGCTTTTGCTTTTTGCACTTCAAATTTTAATTTTTTTGGTGGTGTTTTACTTATGGGTAGGCCATTGGGTACTTGAAGCAGCAAACCTAGGGTTTTTAATCGGCTTTGTACTCGTTATTCCTTTTCTGCTTTTACTCTCTCCTTATGTGTTGTTCCTCAAAAAACAAAGAAAATTAGCCCCGGTATATTTTATTGTGGCTTGGCTTACTGCCGAGTTGATTCAAAACTATTTTGAACTAGGAACTCCGTTTTACAATCTTGGACATAGCTTGGGCATTGCGCCAAAACTGATTCAATGGTACGAATATACAGGTGCTGCCGGAGGAACGCTTTGGATTTTGTGCATCAACTTTCTACTTTTTTCCCTTACAAAAACCATTGTAAAAAAACAGAAAGTAGTAGTAAAAAAAGCAGTAGCACTTGCTGCTGTGGTCATTATTCCTATCCTGGTCTCGCTACTAATTTTCAATACTTACAACGAAAAAGGAACAAAATCCGAGGTTTTGGTTATTCACCCCAGTACCGATAACAGCGATGTAAAATACAGGCTAAACATTTACGAATTGATGGACATTTACCTCGACATTATGTTGCCAGCATTAAGTGAAAATACCGAATATGTTGTGCTACCCGAAACGGCCATTACCAATGCCGGATGGGTATCGGAATACAACCGCAACCTAGTATTTCAACATTTTCGTGAAAAAACAGCCAATTATCCCAATTTGAAATTAATTACTGGAGCCATTACCTACGAAAATATCCCAGACGTTGAAAAAATTAAAAACTATAAAAAAATACCGAGTATCCATTATTCTGAAAAATACCTTACTTGGTACTACACCTACAATGCCGCATTGCAAATAAGTCATACGCAGCCAACACAAATAAGAGTAAAAGAAGGGCTGGTTCCTTATCAAGAGTATGCGCCCTACTCAAAAGCACTACCTTATATCTCGCCCGTGGGGATTGATTTTCAGTTTTCGAGGCGCGAGAATAATCGCAATGTTTTCATCAACGAAAAAAAACAGAAAGTAGCCGCATTAATTTGCTATGAAGTGGTTTATGGCAAAATATTTTCTAAGGCAGCACGCCAAGGAGCAGAAGCATTTTTTGTTTTGCTAAACGAAGGATGGTACAATGACCCTAAAGTACCACGCCAGTTTTTGCAACTATCTGTGATCAGGGCCATTGAAAATCGGCGCAGCATTGCTCATTCCTCCAATTTGGGAGTTTCGGCTTTTATTAACCAAAAGGGGGAAATTGTTGAACAAACAGATAGTAAGCAGCCTGGTTTTTTGAAACAGGAAATTCTGCTCAATAAAAGCAAAACATTTGCTAGCGCAATGGGCAATTATTTGGGAATAATAGCTCTTGCTGCTAGTGTATTAATAATCTGCCGTGAATTATTGAAGAAAAAATCAATTGTGATTAATATTCCTAAAATAGAAAGTTGATTATGGAATATTTATTAAAAAAAATCGAATCTGGATTATTTTACCGCAGCAATTCCAATAATTTAAAATGGAAGAAACCTGGGCTTATCATTCTATTTTCTATGATTCTGCTTTTCCCTTCAGTAAAACAAGCATACGGATGTGGGGCAGGGAAACCTTCAGGAACTATTAGTGCAGACAAAGCTACACCTTGTGTTGGAGAAACGGTTACGTTTACACTCTCAAATCAAGATAATGTTGAAAGTGGAACATGGGATTTTGGAACAGATGCAACTCCCGCGACAGCCACTACTGATAATGTGGCTGTTTCATATTCCACATCGGGATCAAAAAGCATTAAATGTGTACTTAAAAACGGTAACAAAACAGCTAATGCAACACCATTTAATGTAACTGTTTACTCATCATCTTCAGCCCCTACTTCTATATCAGGGACAAAAACTATATGCTCAGGCAGCTCAACTACTTTAACAACTAATGGAGGGAGTTTAGGTGGTGGAGCTGAGGATGTATGGTACGAAGGTGCTTGCGTGTCGGAAGCATTTACAGAAGAATGGAATACACAACCATACACAATAGGTAATATGGAACAGACCTTCAATGATGGTATTTTAAATGTTACATCAAAGAATGCTGACCCTGGAATAAATATGACCAGTGTTGGTTCATTTAATGCTTCCACCTATAAATATATTCAGATAAAATACAAAGTAACAAACGGTACTGCAGGAGAGGTTCAGATATATTATTCAAAAACAAACGGTACAGATTTATCCGAAACACAAGTAGTAAAAGCCAATTTAATAAGTGACAATGCATGGCATGTTGTGAATGTAGATATGTCGACAAGTGCAAACTGGAGCGGTACAATTACAGGCTGGCGTTTTGACTGGTGTTCAGCAAGCGGAGTAACGATGGATATTGATTTTATAACTTTAGCTGACAGACCAATAATCGGTACAGGTAGCTCCATTGTAGTTTCACCAACCTCGTCAACCACTTATTATACTGCAAAGAAAGGAGAATGTAATACCACAAGTTGTGTGAATGCATCAGTAACGGTAAACCCCAACCTTTCAGCCGTCAGCATTAGTCCCACTACATCACAATCATTCTGCGAGAGTAGTTTGGGTAGCCAATTAACCGCATCCGAAACAGGTGGAGGAACAATTACTGCCCGGCAATGGGGCAAACGATCCACTTCTGGGGGAGCAATAACTTCTATTTCAGGGGAAACCGGATCAACCTACACCCCATCAGGGACAAGCTTTGGCTCAGGTACATGGTATGTTGTATGTACCTCAACTCCTACTTGTGGAAGTGCAATCGTATCGAATGAAGTAACAGTTACCGTTAACCCATCGCCAACCATGAGCAGTGCCAATGCTAAAACAATATGCAGCGGTGCCAATGTCAGCTTGGCCTTGACAAGTGTTGTCCCTTCTGGTTATTCATGGATTGCAACAGCAAACGCTAATGTGACAGGTGAAAGCACTTCGGCACAAACATCGGCAACCATCAGCGATGTTTTGGTGAACACAACCTCAACAGTCCAAAAT
>DATERL010000106.1:0-2322 GCA_035271585.1 Prolixibacteraceae bacterium | reverse complement strand
ACGCTTATGGCCATTATTTCATCGTGTGCCCAAAAAACAAATGTTGGCGAAAATCCATTTTTTGCCGAGTACGAAACTCCTTTTGGTGTTCCACCATTTGATCAAATCAAAACGGAACATTATTTACCCGCGTTTCAAAAGGGAATTGACCAAAATTTGGCCGAAATTGAAGCCATTGTATCAAATACCGAAGCTCCAACTTTCAAAAATACTATTTTGGCGCTTGAATATTCAGGAGAAACCATTGATAAAGTCAGCAGTGTATTTGGCAACTTATTAAGTGCAAAAACCAACGAGCAACTGCAAAGTTTAGCAAAAGACATCTATCCTGCATTATCAAAACATGGTGATGAAATTACAATGAACCCTCAACTTTTTGAAAAAGTAAAAACTGTTTACGAACAAAAAGATCAATTAGCATTGAATAGCGAAGAGTATAAACTACTTGAAGAAACTTACAAAAACTTTGTTCGAAGTGGCGCAAACCTATCGGCCGATAAAAAAGAAGAATTAAAAAATATAAACGAACAACTCTCGCTGCTCACCCTTCAGTTTGGCGATAATATGTTGGCCGAAACCAATAATTATAAATTAGTTATTGAAAACGAAGCCGATCTTGCCGGATTGTCCGAATCACAAATAGCTGCTGCAGCCGAAGAAGCTGGAGAAAAAGGCAAATGGGTTTTTACGCTCCAAAAACCAAGCTGGGAACCCTTTTTGCAGTATGCCGAAAATCGCGATTTAAGGGAGCAGTTGTATAAAGCCATGTACATGCGCAGCAATAATAACAACGAATACGATAACAAAGAAATTATTCTTCAAATACTAGATCTTCGCACCCGCAAGGCAAATATTATGGGATTTGAAAGCCATGCCGCTTTTGCATTGGACGACAGAATGGCCAAAACCCCTGAACGTGTTTACGATTTACTGAACCAACTTTGGATTCCTGCTTTAAACAATGCCAAACAAGAAGCTAAATTAATGCAAGAAATGATTGACCGCGAAGTTGGTAATTTCGATCTCGAAAGTTGGGACTGGTGGTATTATGCCGAAAAAATCAGAAAAGAAAAATATGAACTTGACGAATCGGCCATTCGTCCCTATTTTGAACTGAACAACGTTCGCCAAGGCGCCTTCCTTTTGGCCAATAAACTTTGGGGCTTACAATTTATCAAACTTGAAAATGTTCCGGTTCCCCACCCCGAAGCCATTGCTTTTGAAGTAAAAGATGCCGATGGAAGCCATGTGGGTGTTTATTATGCCGATTATTTCCCAAGGATGAGCAAGCGAGGTGGAGCATGGATGAGCAGCTATCGTAAACAGTCGCGCACCATCGATGGTAAAAACATTGCTCCGGTGATAACCAATGTTTGCAATTTTTCGAAACCAAGTGGCAACACACCCGCTTTATTAAGTTTTGACGAAGTAACCACACTTTTCCACGAGTTTGGGCATGCCTTGCACGGTTTACTGTCCGATTGTAATTTCAATAGTTTATCGGGGACCTCTGTTGCTCGCGATTTTGTTGAGTTACCCTCGCAAATTATGGAAAACTGGTGCTCGCAACCTGAAATGCTCAGGCTTTTTGCAAAGCATTATCAAACAGGAGAAGTTATTCCTCAGGAACTTATTGATAAAATTGTTGCTTCATCGAAATTTAACCAAGGTTTTACAACCGTTGAATACCTTGCAGCTTCATTTCTCGACATGGATTTTCATACCGTTACGAATACTAAAGGCATCGATGTTGAAAGTTTTGAAAATGCAAGCATGGACAAAATTGGCTTAATTGACGAAATTATACCACGCTATAAATCAAGTTATTTTAGTCACATTTGGTCGGGTGGATACTCAGCAGGTTATTACAGTTATATTTGGGCCGAAGTTCTCGATGCCGATGCTTTTGCATCATTTTTAGAATCGGGCGATTTGTTTAACAAAGAAATAGCCGCTTCGTTCAGGGAGAATATCCTTTCGAAAGGTGGCACTCAAGACCCCATGTCGTTGTATGAAAAATTTAGGGGCAGTGAACCTTCAATTGAGCCATTGTTGAATAAAAGAGGACTGAACTAAGTCTAATTGACCATTTACAATTGAGGTTAAAGATTGATTTTTTGAGCATTACATAATCATATCAATAAAAAAGGTAGCAATTTTAAGTGGCTACCTTTTTTATTGTGGTTTATTATACTTTTCAAATGTCTTCAAAATCGACATTGGTGAATTCGGCTGTAATATTTTCATGTTCGTCGAATTGTTCATCAAATTGATCGCTTAATGGCTGATTCAAGTTGATATAATCAACAATATCAATCAATC
>DATERL010000105.1:0-29242 GCA_035271585.1 Prolixibacteraceae bacterium | reverse complement strand
ACTCAAGTTTCGCACATCTTTTTATGTTTTTCATTGTCAGCGATGTGCAATAACTGACATTTGTTTATGCTCCTGTTCGACTGTGGTTTATATTTTCCATTTTCGTTAAGCAGCTTTTTTATACCTATCGGGATCACCTCTTAGGATATGGTTGATCATTTGGCTTACTTGTTCGTTTTGAAAGATTTTTTCGAGCAGTTCCTGCTCGTCAAGATCTTCGATTAATTTTGCAATAACTTGTAATAATTCTATAAATAAGCCCCATAATCGTTGATCGAGGCGCTGTTTAACGGTAGCTTCTTTTAATTCAGAAAACAGCCCTGGAATTGATTCGTAGTTTTCAATTCGGTATCTCATGGTTAATAAAATGTGCTGGATCATCGTAATGGTAGCATCAGCAATTTGAGCATCAAAACTGTTAGATTGACATTTGCCCAAACCCAATAACTGCTTTGACTCTTTAAAAAATACCTCTATAGTCCAGCGCGTTTGATATATTTCAATCATCTTGATAAATGATAATTGCGTATCGGTACAAAGGAATACTTTCCATTTACCATTTTTGCCATGTTTGCTAAAAAATAACTTGATAGGTTTTCCTTTGAAATCAACGAGGGCTTCGGTGTAATAAAACCCAAGTTTGCGGCAACGCTTGGGCTTACCGGTCATGTTCCGTATCTGTTTGTGCGTGTACATCCCGTTATTAAAAAGGAACTTGGTCTTTGCTATTTTGTACATTCCAATAAGGTGCACTGTTTGTTTTTTTACTGAAAGTACCGCATTGATAAAAGCTTCACAGGTAAACCAACTATCCATCAAAACATAATCGACCATAAAACCTTGCGATATGGCTCTTAGAAACATTTTTATAGCGCAATCAATTTTTGACATGTCGGCTTCCTGTGCCCGCTCATCTGAAAATGAACCTTTTTGCCTTTTTGTTTTGTGTTGCTTCTTTAGCTCCTTCTTTTTTAAGCCAAAGGGTTTCTCTTTGTTTTGCCCCTTTTCGCGGTGTATTGAAAAATCAAGGGGTATAAAAGAAGCCCCGTCCCAATACCCCATTAGCAATAGCTTAAACCCAAGCATGCACCGCTGTGTAACGTGGTCGAACACCCTCGATACTTTTTCAATGTTCTTTCCTGTTTTTGGGAGGATGGTGTCGTCAAAGATCATGCATCTTGGTCTTCCTACTTCCCCTAAACAACTATTGGTCAGTGCTTTAGATTTGGCAGCAAATAGCCACAACAATATCCTCCAACATATTGATTGATTGTTTTTTAGTCGGTAAAAAGTATCTTTTCTCGCTTCAATATGGTGTTTAACACAACCGTTTAACATTGAATTTACTGTATTGGCAGTAAGGAATGGCATTGAAAGCAGGATAGTCATGATCCACTCAAAACTATATCCCTTAACTTTAACTTCTGATACAACTTTACAGAGGTTCGAAAATGTAAAACATTTCAAAGAACTGGAAATAAAATCCGGTTCAAGCCAACTATGGGTAAAACCGTTTTTTAATTCTGAAATCTTATTTATATCTTTACAGTGCAGCATGATATTTGTGTTTGGAAACTTTGCTAATATACTAATAATTAGATTATTAGCCAAATATTCATGCTGCTTTTTTATTCTTATTACATTAATTTTCAACTATTTAATGAACTGCGAAACTTGAGATATTAATGTTTAGTTGATAAGTATAGGATCCCAAAGGCTTTTTAAACAAGTTGTTGATAAGTTTTTGGGGTTTTCTTTGTTTTTGGAGTGGAATAAAGTGGAATGGAATTGGAATAAAGTGGAATATGTTTTACTTTTGGACTTAATTATTAAGTAAAAATATGCCGGTTTTTTCCAATCTATACAATGCAACCATCGACGACAAGAAGCGCGTTGTGCTTCCTGCTGTTTATAAACGCGAATTGGGAGAGGCTTTCGATCGGGGTTTGATTGTTGAAATCGATCCTTACGAGAAGTGCTTGAATCTCTATCCATCGTCGTCGTGGGAGAAACGCCTGGCATTTATCCATTCCCGCTTAAATCCTAATGATCCACGTCAGAGCCGTTTGCTCGACAAATTTTACCAAAGTTTTGCGAAAATTGCCTTAGCCGAAAATGGCAGAATGAATATTCCCAATAGTTTTTTTGATAAGATGGGGATTTCCAAAGAGGTTGTGTTTACCGGTCAGGGCGATCGTATTAGGTTGTGGGATGCCGAAGAGTACAGTAGGGTTATGTTGCCCGACGATGATTACTCGGGTTTATTTGAAGAGTTTTTGGGAGGCGGCTTGTCTAATTTTGGTAGCTGATGAATGAAACTTACCACATACCTGTATTGCTCAACGAGTCAATTGAAGGTTTAAACATCGATCCGAACGGGATTTATGTCGATGTGACCTATGGCGGGGGTGGACATTCGTCCAAAATTTTGGAAAAACTCGATAAGGGTAAGTTGATCGCTTTCGATCAGGATTCCGACGTGTTGAATAACCTGCCTGCCGACGATCGCTTGATATTTGTTCAGCAGAATTTCAAATACCTACGAAATTTTCTCGATTACTATGGCTTTGAACAAGTTGATGGCATTTTAGCCGACTTGGGTGTTTCGTCGCACGATTTTGATGTGGCCGAACGTGGTTTTTCAACCCGTTTCGATGGTGCGCTCGATATGCGAATGAACCAAACGGCCACGTTAACGGCTGCCAATGTGATTAATGGGTACACCGAAGAAGAGCTGATGAAAATTTTTCGCGATTATGGCGAAATCAGTAACGCCCGAAAAACAGCCGCGCTGATTGTGAGTGCTCGTTCCAATGAGAAAATTGAAACAACCGGACAGTTGTGTGGCTTGCTTAATGGTTTGGTGCCACAAAAAATGAATTCAAAATTTCAGGCCCAGGTTTTCCAGGCACTTCGTATTGAAGTTAATCGTGAACTTGATGTGCTGAAAGATTTTTTAAATAATGCTTATCAGGTTTTAAAGCCAGGTGGGCGTTTGGTCGTTCTCAGTTATCACTCGCTCGAAGATCGTTTGGTGAAAAATTTCATTCAGCGAGGTGATGTAGAAGGCGAAATTGAAAAAGATTTTTTTGGAAATATACAATTGAAATTTAAGCCGGTTGGTAAAAAATTTATTGTACCCGATAACGATGAAATAGGTCGTAACTCAAGGGCACGAAGTGCAAAACTAAGAATTGCAGAAAAAATATAATGGCAACACAAAATCAACATAAAAAAAAGGTAGGAGTTCGGCAGGTTTTGCTAGGCAGTATCTTCTTGAATAAGGAGGTTTTACGTTGGTTGCCCATTGTTAGTTTGTTGGTGTTGCTTGGATTGTTGATGATTACAAATCGTTTCAGGGGTGAAAAAATACTTCGCGAAACGGTGGTTGTTCAGGACGATTTGAAAGAATTGCGTTCGGAATCGGCAACGCTTGAAGCCGAGTTAATGAATATGAGCCGTTATTCCGAAGTACTTAAACGATTGAAAACTAAAGGGGTGGAGCTAAAGCAACCCGCTGTTCCACCTGTTAAAATAAAAGTAAAAAAATAAAATGGACTTGCGCCGTATCATATTAGCCCGTTATGCCGTGTTTTTAGCGGTTGTGCTGATGTTTTCGTTAGCCATCGCCGGGCGCATTGTCTATATCCAGTTCACCACTGGCGATAAGTGGGATGGACAACTTCAGTCGCTCGAAAATAAAACAGAAATAATTAGAGGGAACCGTGGTAATGTGTGCAGTGCCAATGGTCGTATAATGGCCTCGTCGGTTCCTTTTTACGAAATACGCTTCGACCTGGCTGCGCCCGGGGTCAAAGAAGTGTTTAATAAAGAAGTAGATAACTTGGCGCACGAGTTGTCAAAAGTGTTTACCGATCGTTCGCGTTGGGAATTCAAAAAACAATTACAAGATGCGTATAAGAAAAGTGCTCGTTATTATTTGGTGCATCCCCGCAAAGTGAATTACGACGAGCTGCAACGCATTAAAAAATTTCCTATTTTCAATCGTGGACAGTACAAAGGCGGTTTTATTGTTGAACAAGAATATGTTCGCTATACCCCTCACGGCAGTCTGGCTTACCGTACTATTGGTATTATGAATAAAGGCGCTTATGGCGGTTTGCATGGTAGCGTTGGTATTTCGGGTATCGAAGGTAAATACGAGGGCTACTTGCGTGGTAAAGAAGGTTTGGCCATCCGACAAAACCTCTCGGGGCGTTGGGTTAACGTGAGTAGCGTTGAACCCGAAACGGGCAAGGATGTGATCACAACCATTGATATTTATTTGCAGGATGTGGTTGAAAGTGCCCTTCGCAATCAATTGGTGAAAAGTAACGCCGAATATGGAACTGCTATTTTAATGGAGGTTAAAACCGGAAAAATTAGGGCCATTGTTAACCTTGGCCTTCAAAGCGGAAATTATAACGAAATATACAATTATGCAATTGGTCATGAGGGCTGTACCGAACCGGGTTCAACCTTTAAATTGCTAAGCCTGATGGTTGCCCTCGATGAATCAAAAATAGATACTTCGGATGTTTTTGATACAGAAGATGGCAAATGGAAAATATACGATAAAACCATTTATGACAGCGATTACGGACACGGACAACATGGCAAAATGACGGTGCGCGAAATTTTTGAACGCTCATCGAACGTGGGTTTTGCCAAAATGATTGATAAACATTATCGTGGACGCGAAAAAGACTTCATCGACCGCTTGTACAGCATGGGGCTCAACAAACCTTTGGATATGGGGTTCAGGGGCGAAGCAAGTCCTTATGTAAAATATCCTACCGACAAAAATTGGTGGGGAACATCGTTGGCTTACATTTCGCACGGTTACGAAATTCAGGTTTCGCCCATGCAGATGTTATCCTACTACAACGCGGTGGCAAATAATGGTAAATTGATGAAACCCATGTTTGTTGAGGCCATTCGTTCCAATGGCGAATTGGTGAAAAAATTTAAGCCCGAAGTGTTGAAATCATCAATATGTTCAAAGGAAACGCTGGGCAAAGTTCAGGCTTTGCTCGAAGGGGTAGTCGAAAATGGTACTGCTCGTAATTTAAGATCAAAACAATATAAGTTTGCCGGAAAAACCGGTACGGCTAAGGCGCTCGATATAAAATCGGGTTATTCACACAATAAGTACAGGGCTTCTTTTGCCGGCTATTTTCCTGTCGATCATCCAAAATATTCATGTATTGTGGTCATTTCGGAGCCCAAAGGTTCCTTTTATGGTGGATCGGTTGCAGGTCCGGTTTTTCGTGAAATTGCCGACTGCGTTTTTACTTCTGATTTTACCCTCAATCTAACCGAAAATCAAAACAATCAAGATAATCATCAAGTGCCGAACATGTTCAACGGATTAGTGAACGAAACCATGTTGGTGTGCGACGAACTTGATATCAAGTATAAAGCTGCCGATAAAAGTGCCGATTGGTTTTATACTTATATCGACAATGAAACTATCAACATGAAACCTCGTATGTTGGTTGAAAACCAAATGCCTAATGTGTTGGGTATGGGAGCTGCTGATGCCATCTTTTTGATCGAAAAAGCGGGATTAAAAGTGAAGTTGAAAGGGGTGGGGAAAGTGCGAAAACAATCTCCCGAACCGGGATCGTTGTGTCGGAATGGGCAGTTGATTTATATCGATTTGAGTTGATTTTTACCAATGCAACAGTTGAACAAAAATTATGAAATTAAGTGAATTATTAAATGAAGTAAGTACCGTAAAAGTTGAAGGAAGTTTAGCCCTTGAAGCCAAAAGTCTGGAATTCGATTCGCGTAAGGTTGCCAAAGGTAGCGTGTTTTTCGCTGTAAAAGGAACACTCACCGATGGGCACAACTATATTTCGAAAGCCCTTGAGTTAGGTGCTGTGGCCGTTGTGTGCGAAATACTTCCTTCCGAAATCAGTAGTGCTGTTACCTACGTGCAGGTCATCGACTCAGCCAAAACGTTAGGACTCGCTGCATCTGCTTTTTACGGCTATCCTTCACAAAAAATGAAACTTGTTGGTATTACCGGAACTAACGGTAAAACAACTACCGTTTCATTGCTTCATCAAATGGCTCTAAGCTTAGGGCACAATGCCGGGCTAATTTCTACCATCAATTATAAAATTAATAACAAAGAATATTCTTCGTCGCGAACTACGCCCGACCAATTGCAGCTTAACCGCTTAATGAGCGAAATGGTGGAGGCAGGTTGCAAATACTGTTTTATGGAAGTGAGCTCGCATGCTATCGATCAGCAACGTATTGCCGGACTCGATTTCGATGTGGCCATATTTTCGAACATCACTCACGATCACCTCGATTATCACGAAACTTTTGGCGCATACATTAAAGCTAAAAAGCAGTTTTTTGATTTTTTGAAGCCCGAAGCTTTCGCTTTAACAAACATCGACGATAAAAACGGACGGGTAATGCTTCAAAATACCAAAGCCAATTGTCGTAATTATTCGTTGCGCGCCATGGCCGATTTTAAAGCAAAAATTATTGAATCGCACTTTGATGGTACTTTGTTGAACATTGATGGGAACGAAGTGTGGACCCATTTTGTGGGGAAGTTTAACGCCTATAATTTATTGGCCGTTTACGGTGCGGCAATTTTGGCTGGGTTCGAAAAAGACGATGTGTTGGTTGAACTGAGTAAGCTAAAACCGGTATCGGGCAGGTTCGAGATTATTCGTTCTGGCTTGGGTGTATATGCAGTAGTCGATTATGCTCATACCCCCGATGCGCTCGAAAATGTGCTTTCAACCATTGATGAAATGCGTGACCGAAACGATCAATTGATTTGTGTTGCCGGTGCCGGTGGCGATCGCGACAAAACAAAACGTCCCGAGATGGCTGCCATAGCCTGTAAATACAGTTCGAAAGTGATATTGACCTCCGATAACCCGCGTACCGAAAACCCGACTTCAATTTTAGACGATATGTATGCCGGAGTCGATACTTTGCATCAAAAAAATACGCTGGTAATTGAAAATAGACACGAAGCCATAAAAACAGCAGTTATGCTGGCCCACCCCGGCGATATTATTCTTATAGCTGGTAAAGGGCACGAAGACTATCAGGAGATTAACGGTGTAAAACACCACTTCGACGATAAGGAAGAAGTTAAAAAAGCGTTTGGTTTAATTTAAAAAAATAGAAAATGTTATACCACCTCTTTGATTTAATAAAAAGTTGGAATATACCTGGGTTGGGTGTTATGCAATACATCACCTTCAGGGCTGCTGCTGCATTGATTATATCCTTGGTTATTACCATGATTTTTGGTAAAAAAATAATTCGACTTTTACAACGTAAACAAATTGGTGAAGAGATACGCGATTTGGGCCTCGAAGGACAATTGCAGAAAAAAGGCACACCTACAATGGGAGGAGTTATTATTATTGCATCTATTTTAATTCCAACATTGCTTTTTGCCCGCCTCGATAATATCTATATCTGGTTAATGATTATTACTACAGTATGGCTTGGTGTTATAGGTTTTATTGACGATTACATTAAGGTTTTTTTGAAAGATAAACATGGACTTGCCGGAAAATTTAAAATAATAGGGCAAGTATCGCTGGGATTAATTGTTGCAGGAACACTTTATTTTAGCGACGATGTAGTGGTACGCGAAAGGATTACCGACGAAAATGGAAAATATATTACCGAAGTGGTAATCAATCACGAAACCGGACAGCAAGAAATTCGTTATAAAACCGAGGATGTAAAATCGACTGTTACCACAATTCCATTTGTTAAAAATCAAGAGCTTAATTATAAGGTGCTGGTTGGTTTCTTGCCTAAAACTTGGCAAGATTCTGGCGTTTGGGTGCTTTATATTCTTGTCATTATTTTTATCATAACCGCCTTATCAAATGCGACCAATTTAACCGACGGACTCGATGGTCTGGCGGCTGGAACCACCGCTATCAGCGGGGCAACCATTGGAGCATTGGCTTACGTGAGCGGTCACATTATGCTGGCCGATTACCTCAATATAATGTACATCCCTAATATTGGTGAGCTAGCGGTTTTTGTTGCTGCGTTTATTGGAGCCACCGTGGGTTTTCTTTGGTACAATGCTTATCCGGCACAAGTTTTCATGGGCGATACCGGAAGTTTGGCCTTGGGCGGTATTTTGGCCGTGTTTGCCATCATCATTCGCAAAGAAATTATGATACCAATTTTCTGCGGGATTTTTGTTGTCGAAAACTTATCGGTTGTGATGCAGGTGAGCTACTTTAAATTTACCAAACGCAAGTATGGCGAGGGAAAACGAATTTTCCTCATGGCGCCGCTTCATCACCATTATCAGAAAAAAGGGTACCATGAACCCAAAATTGTTGCCCGTTTTTGGATTGTTGCCATTTTGCTGGCTGTTATTAGCATTGTTACCCTTAAAGTACGTTAACGAAATAAGTATGAACAGATATTATACAATATTAATGAAATGAATAAACGCTTGGTCATATTAGGAGCCGGCGAAAGCGGTGTGGGAACAGCCATTTTAGGTAAGGCCAAAGGGTTCGATGTGTTCGTTTCCGATTTCGGTAATATTAATACTGAATATCGAAACGAGCTGTTGGTGAACGATATCGAATTTGAGGAAGGCAAACACACCGAAGCGTTGATTTTAAATGCCGATTTGGTAATGAAAAGCCCCGGCATACCTGATAATGCACCAATTATTACAAAACTAAATCAACTGAATATCTCGGTAATTTCGGAAATTGAATTTGCCGGAAAATATACTTCGGCCAAAACCATTTGCATTACCGGAAGCAATGGCAAAACCACCACCACCATGCTCATTTATGAATTATTCAAAATGGCTGGTTTTAATGTTGGGTTGGCCGGGAATGTAGGCCAAAGTTTTGCCCGTCAGGTGGCGCTCGAAAACCACACTCATTATGTGATTGAATTGAGCAGTTTTCAGCTCGATGGGATGTTCGATTTTAAAGCCGATGTGGCCGTTTTGATGAATGTTACTCCCGATCACCTCGATCGTTACGGGTACAACATGCAAAACTACATCGATTCAAAGTTCCGTATTATCCAAAACCAAACTGCTGACGATGCATTCGTTTATTTTAACGACGATATTATTATTCAACACGAGCTTGAAAAACGCAACATTAAATCAATAAAATTACCATTTACCCTCGATGCCCAACTAAGCGGCAACGGAGCAAATGCCGATGATAATAAAATAAAAATCAGTGTTAACGAAAACCATTTTGAAATGTCAATTTACGATTTAGCCTTGCAAGGCAAGCACAATACCTGTAACTCAATGGCTGCTGCTATTGTGGGTAAGGTTTCAGGTATCAGGAACGAGTTTATACGCGAGTGCCTGGCCGAGTTTAGCGGGGTTGAGCATCGTTTGGAAAAATACATTTCGGTACATGGTATCGAATTTATTAACGATTCGAAAGCAACCAATATTAATTCAAGCTGGTACGCGCTGGAGTCAATGACCAAGCCAATTGTTTGGATTGTTGGCGGAACCGACAAAGGCAACGATTATTCGCAATTAACCGATTTGGTACGTGCCAAAGTGAAAGCAATTATTTGTCTTGGTATCGATAATTCGAAAATAATTAGTGCTTTCAGTGGGGTTGTTCCCAATATTGTTGAAACTCAAAGTATGGAACACGCAGTGAAATCCGCCTACTTTATGGCTGAAAAAGGTAGTGTGGTGTTACTGTCGCCTGCCTGCGCAAGTTTCGATTTATTTAAGAATTACGAAGACCGTGGACAACAGTTTAAAACTGCTGTTCGAAATTTATAAGGTTTAAAAAGTGAAATGAATAAATTACTTAGCATATTAAAAGGTGACCGGGGAATTTGGATTGTCCTCATCATTTTGTCGATGTTTTCGCTGTTGATTGTTTACAGCTCAACGGGGTCGTTGGCCTATCGGCAAATGGGTGGAAATACATTTTTCTATTTATTGAGGCAAATGGTGATGATATTGGTGGGCTTTGGTGTTATTATTCTTATCGTCAATTTTTTGCCCATTAAGTATTTGTCTATTTTTTCACCAATATTGCTGGGTGTATCGCTCATTTTTATTGTAACGGCATTGTTCCTAAAAGTAGGGGGCGAAGCTACTGGGCGTACCTTTAGTTTAGGTCCCATATCGTTTCAACCTGCCGAATTGGCCAAAATATCGTTGGTGCTTTTTGTTTCAAGGTTGTTGGCCAACAATCAAGACAAAGACCACAGGCCTTCGCGTAAAACTTTCCTTTGGATAATGGGGGTTAGCGGTGTGGTTTGTTTGGCCATATCGATGGCTAACTTTTCCACGGCTGCACTTCTTTTTGCAACCATTATTATTTTGCTTTTTGTTGGAAGGGTACCTTTTAAATATTTATTGATAACGTTTGGTGCCGGTATTTCCGTGGTTGTTTTGTTTTACCTTTTATCGGCCAATATCGATTTGGGCCGAATGGATACCATGCGTGGCCGTATTGATCGTTACATTCATGGTGACCCCAATTCCGAAATTGGGATGACCCAGTCCGATTATGCTGAGATGGCTGTTTATCGTGGTGGGCAATTTGGCCGAGGCCCGGGTGGGAGCGAAGTGCGCAACTTTATGGCCGCAGCATACAACGATTTTATTTTTGCAATATTGGTCGAAGAATACGGATGGTTCAGTTTTATAGTGGTTCTGGCTTACCTCATTTTTGCAAGCCGTGCAGCCATAATTATCAACCAAAGCCAGCGAACTTTTCCCGCGTTCATGGTGGCCGGCCTCTCGTCGATGCTGGTGATGCAGGCACTTATTAATATGGGCGTTTCGGTTGGGCTATTGCCAGTTACAGGGCAAACATTGCCTTGGGTCAGTATGGGCGGAACATCGACTATTTTCACCGCCATGTCAATAGGGTTCATATTAAGAGCCAGTTATCAGAATAAACTGGTCGATTCAGATGATACATCAATCAACGAAGTTGATAATATAATACCCGACGAAGATCAGGCTTTTGCCGATGTTGGGGCAATTGAATAGAATAACAATGAACGAAAAATTAAAAATAATAATAAGTGGCGGAGGTACTGGAGGCCATATCTTCCCGGCCATATCGATTGCTAACGAAATTCGCGAAAGAGAACCCAATTGCGAAATTTTATTTGTTGGCGCCGAAGGCAGGATGGAAATGGAACGGGTCCCCTCGGCCGGATACAAAATAATTGGATTACCAATTATGGGATTTCCGCGCAAGCCGGGAATTAAAACAGTTACGTTTTTTATGAAGCTGGCTGAAAGTTTGCGACGTGCTCATCGGTTGATTAAGCAATTCAAACCCGATGTTGTGGTGGGTGTAGGCGGTTACGCCAGTGGTCCCGTGTTACGAAAAGCTAACAAATTAAAGTTCCCCTCATTAATTCAGGAACAAAACTCTTATGCCGGTTTAACTAATCGTTTACTGGCAAAAAAGGCGGATAAAATTTGTGTGGCCTACAATAACATGGAAAAATATTTTCCTGCTGGAAAAATCGTCTACACCGGAAATCCTGTGAGAAAGGATCTGCTCAATGTTAAAAATAGAATTGAAGAAGCCCGTGCTTTTTATCAACTCGATAAAAATAAAAAGGTTTTGCTGGTTGTAGGCGGAAGTCTGGGTGCACGTACTTTGAATGACAGCTTATTTCAAAATATCGAAATGCTGAAAAATAGCAACGTTGAGGTGATTTGGCAAACCGGAAAATACTATTACAATTCAATATTGGAAAAAACAGCCAATATGGAGCTCCCCAATATTCATATTCACCAATTTTTGTCGCGCATGGATTTAGCTTATGCCGTGGCCGATTTGGTGGTTTCACGTGCCGGAGCCGGTACCATTTCGGAGTTGTGTTTAACTGGTTGTCCAACCATATTGGTTCCCTCGCCTAATGTGGCCGAAGACCACCAAGCAAAAAACGCGATGGCTTTGGTTGAACAAAATGCAGCACTAATGATTTCCGATGCCGATGCGCCTTTACTCTTGGTTTCGGAAGCCCTTAATTTACTAAATAACGAACAGCAGTTGAGTAGTTTAAGCCATAATATCAGTTTGTTGGCCAAACCCAACGCAGCTGCCGATATTGTAACTTTGATTCTTGAACTGGCAAAGAAAAAATGATAGATTTTAACAACATAGAAAATTTGTATTTCCTCGGTATTGGAGGTATAGGCATGAGTGCACTGGCCAGGTTTGCCAAAGCACAAGGCAAACACGTGTGTGGGTACGATCTCACCGCTACGCCGCTTACTCGCCAAATCGAAACCGAGGGTATTGCCGTTCATTATACCGATAATATCAATCAATTACCAAATACTTTTTTGCCTGCCAATACATTGGTAGTGCGTACACCGGCTGTGCCTGAAAATCTTAACGAGCTTCAGGTACTCCAAAGCCGGCAATACAATATTGTTAAGCGGAGTCAATTATTGGGTTTTTTAACCAATTCGCGTTTTAGTATCGCTGTGGCCGGAACACATGGGAAAACTTCGGTTACAACAATGATTGCCCACCTTTTGCACCAAACTGGAAATAATGCTGGTGCATTTTTGGGGGGAATTTCGCGCAACTTTAATTCAAACCTTGTTTTGCCTGCACCCGAGAACAATACCGTGGTAATTGAAGCCGACGAGTACGATCGGTCGTTTTTGCAGTTGAAACCCTCCATCGCTGTAATTACTAGCGTTGATCCCGATCACCTCGATATTTATGGCACTTACGAGAAAGTAAGGGAGGCATTCGGTGCTTTTTTGAATAATGTTGACGATGATGGAATTGCGTTGATTAACCAGCGGGTTAATTTGTTGCAGTTTTTGCCCAACTATTTAAAAGTATATACCTACTCGATTGAAAATGATGCCGATTTCCATATTCAAAACCTGAGAGTTGAGAACCAAAAGTACATTTTCGATTTTCATACCCCTTACATGATAATACCGGCGGTGAAAATGGGATATCCCGGAAAGGTCAATGTTGAAAATATGGTAGCAGCAGCTGCAGCGGCAATTTTGGCCGGATCGGATCCGATGGCTGTTTGCGCTGCTGTTGAATCGTTCAAAGGCGTTATACGTCGGTTTGATGTGTTATTTGCCAACAACGAGGTGACTTATATCGACGATTATGCTCATCATCCGCGCGAATTGGAGGCAACCATTAATTCGATTAAAGAGCTTTACGCCGATAAAAAAGTATTGGGAATTTTTCAGCCGCACCTTTATTCGCGAACCAACGATTTTGCCGATGGTTTTGCCCAGAGTCTCGACTTGCTCGACGAAGCCATTTTGCTTGATATTTACCCAGCAAGGGAGCATCCAATACCAGGTGTGACATCAAAAACTATTCTCGATAAAATGAAAATAGAACAAAAAACGATGTGCTCACTGGCCGAAGTAGTCGATGTATTAAAAGATAGAAAGTTTGATGTTTTATTGACAATGGGCGCCGGAAGCATCGACCAGTTGTCTGTTTTGCTGGTTCAAATGTTGAATAATAAATATAAATCAAAATGAAACGACGATTCTTATATAATACAATAGGATTGCTTTTTATTCTGGTTTTTATCGGGGTAACCCTCGGGTTTACAGCTGCCGAACGAAAAAAAATATTATTGAACAATTTGCAGATTGTGTTTGACGAGCCTTATCGTTTTATTAACGAAGCCGAAATCGAAAGCTTGGTTTCTCGAAAATTTAAAGGGCTTAGAGGCGCTCAAATCGATACGATTAACACGCGAAGTATTGAAAATAAAATTGAAGAACTGGCGTGGGTTAAAAATGCCGAAGTGTTTAAAACGTATGTATTTAATGACAGCCTGAGTAATAAAGGTCGCTTGCGGATTCGCATTGAACAAGAAAAACCGGTCATGCGTGTTGTTGATGATAATGGTGGCTTTTATCTTAATGTTAATGGGAAAAAAATGCCCATTTCCAGTCATCATACTGTCAGTGTTCCTGTATTTACTGGTAGCATCAGCGATATAAAATTACAGCAACAATTGTTGCCCTTTGTTAATTTCATTAATGCCGATCCTTTTTGGAAAGCATTATTTCAACAAGTACAGGTTGAGCCAAATGGCGAATTGATTTTAATACCTCGTATTGGCGACCATCAAATTGATTTTGGAAAAGCCGAAAATATTGAATTAAAACTGCGAAACTTGAAACTGGTTTATACAGAAGGTTTTAAAGGTGACGCATGGAGTAAATACCGAACAGTATCATTAAAAAATAAAAACCAGGTTGTTTGTACCCTAAGATAACCTGTTATACAATGACTAAATTTTGCCTAAAATGAGTGAACGAAACATTTTTGCAGCCATCGACATCGGAACCAATACCGCGATTTGTATAATCGGGCACGATACCGGTGATAATAAAATTGAAATATTGGGACATTCTATTGTGGCTTCGTCCGGAGTGCGCCGTGGCGTAGTTCTAAATGTCGAAGAAGTGGCTGTTGCCGTAGAACGAGCAGTCGATAAAGCCAAAAAGGATTTGAGTGTATCGGTCAAAAAATTGTATGTAAACGTGGCCGGCCACAATTTGCACACTGTTGAACGCAAACTGACCAAAAAAATCGAAGTCGGCAAAATAATATCTAAAGCTGATATAAAACAACTTTTTGAGGAGGCCCGGGTAACTCCGCTCCAAGAGGGCGAAAAAGTGTATCACGTTATTAATCAATCGTACACGGTAGATGGTGAAACCGGGGTCAATAACCCAATAGGAATTACAGGTAGCGAACTTGTTGCCGAGTACCGGCTCATTATTGGTCCTTCGAGTTACGAGAACACCTTAAAGAAAAGTCTCGAAATAGCTGGTTTTGAATTGGTAAAGTGCGTGGTTAACCCTGTGGCAGCAGCCGAGGCCGTTTTGTCCGACGACGAAAAAGAAGCCGGCGTTGTGGTGGTCGATTTGGGTGGTGGAACCACTTCAATTTCAATTTATCATGATAATGTTTTGCGTCATTTGGGAATGATTCCCTTTGGCGGTAATGTGGTAACCAACGATATACGTGAGGGATGTTCAATTTTACTGCGCCAGGCCGAGTCGCTCAAAGTGCAGTATGGAGCTGCCATGGGCGAGCATGTTCCCGATAACCGTGTAGTTACCATTCCAGGTCTCAACGGCTGGGAACCCAAAGAAATCTCATTTAAGAGCTTGGCCTACATCATTCAGGCCCGAATGGAAGAAATTATCGAAAGCGTTTATTATCAAGTTGAAAAAAGTGGATATGCCGATAAATTGGGTGCAGGTGTTGTTGTAACAGGTGGTGGTGCCAAACTTTTAGGAATCAGACAACTGGTGCTCTTCAAAACCGGGCTCGATGTTCGAATTGGTTCTCCAATTAACGGATTTATTTCTGAGAGCGACAAAGTGATTGATTCTCCTCAGTTTGCAACGGCCTTTGGATTATTGAAAAAAGCTGTTAAGAATGAAAATGCACAAAACGACGAATTGATAAATAAAAAACCCAGGCAAAAAAAGCCTAAAACAAATTATGGCGAAGCCATTATTCAAAAACTGTCGTTGTTTTTTAACGAAGAACAAGATGCTGAATTTTAAAACCAACGAGTATGATAAACGAGTTGTTAAATTTCAATAACGAGCCCAATAGCGCTGCCCAGATAAAAGTAATTGGTGTTGGTGGTGGTGGTGGTAATGCGGTGAACTACATGTACCGCAAGGGAATTGCCGATGTGGGCTTTATGCTGTGTAATACCGATGCTCAAGCCTTGGCCAACAGTCCCGTACCTTTGAAAATTCAATTAGGAGGCAAAGCAACCGAAGGCCGCGGCGCAGGCAATATGCCCGAACTGGGTCGAAAAGCTGCCGAAGAGAGTTTCGATCAAATCCGTTCAATGCTCGAGGGCACAACCGATATGGTATTTATTACGGCTTGCATGGGAGGAGGCACTGGAACTGGTGCGGCACCCGTGGTGGCTCAACTTTGCCGTGAGCTAAACATTCTCACCATTGCGGTGGTAACCGTTCCCTCAAAATCCGAAGGCCATAAACGCTACGATCAGGCTTTGGCCGGTATTGACGAAATTCAGCAACACGTTGATAGCTTACTGGTAATTGACAACGAGAAAATAAGAAAAATTTATGGCGATCTGCCCGCTTCGAAAGCTTTTTCGAAAGCCGACCAAATTTTGACCACGGCTGTTAAAGGAATTGCCGAAATTATTACCCTGCATGGCAATATTAACATCGACTTTGCCGATGTGAGTACGGTGATGTCCGGCAGTAAGGTTTTTATTATGGGAACCGGATTTGCCGAGGGCGAAGGTCGTGCCCTTCGTGCCGTAGAAGATGCTTTGGAATCGCCATTGCTCGATAGCAACGATATTTATGGAACCAACGAAATTCTGCTCAATATAACTTCGGGTAAAGAGGAAATCACCATTGGTGAAATTGGTGAAATAATAGAGCTTTTACAAAAGAAAGCAGGCGCCGATGCCAATATAATTTGGGGAAACGGTTACGATCAGCATCTTGGAGAGCAAATTAGTGTAACCATTATTGCTACAGGGTTTAAGAAAAACCCGTCGGCTATTTTACAAAAAAGAGACCAGTTGCCTGATGAAAAAATAGCCTTCGATATCAATGCAGAGGAGCTTTTCATTACGGACGAAAATGAAACTAATGAATTAGATGATGAGTCAAAAAGGAACAACGAGGAAAAAAGTATTAAAATGCCTGTTCCGAAAAAAGTAAATAAGAAAAAACCCGAGAAAGAAGGTTGGCTAAAACGTCAGCTCGATTTGTTTTTTGAAGAAAAAAGTGCCGATCTCAATCAGTAAAACGAAGGACATGGAAAATGATATAATGAATAGTTTCAATATACCCCTTAACGAAGGGGCCATTATTAAAGTGATAGGTGTTGGTGGTGGTGGTAGTAACGCGGTGAACCACATGTGTCTAAAAGGCATTAAAGATGTCGATTTTATTATTTGCAATACCGATTCGCAAGCCTTGGCCAATAGTTCAGTAATTAATAAAGTTCATCTTGGCTCGTCGCTTACCGGAGGCAGGGGCGCAGGCAATAAACCCGAGGTGGGTAAACATGCCGCCATGGAAAATATCGAAGATGTTAAAAAGGCCATTGGTGAAAAAACAAAAATGGTGTTTATTACTGCTGGTATGGGTGGTGGCACAGGAACTGGTGCAGGGCCGGTAATTGCCAAAGCTTGCCGCGAACTTGATTTGCTTACCATAGGCATTGTTACTTTACCGTTCAGAAACGAAGGCCGAAGGCGCATTCAACAAGCCATAGAGGGGATTCAGGAAATGGAAGCGCATGTCGATTCCTTACTGATTATTAACAACGAACGCATACGCGAAATGTATGGCGACTTTCGCATATCGGAAGCCTTTGCTAAGGCCGACGATATACTAGCCACAGCTGCTAAAGGTATTGCCGAAATTATCACCGTGCATGGCTATATTAATGTTGACTTTGCCGATGTTGAAACCGTAATGCGTCAAAGCGGTGTGGCTATTATGGGATCGGCCAGGGCCAGTGGCGAAAACCGTGCAATTGAAGCCATCGAAGAAGCGCTGAATTCTCCTTTGCTTAATAACAACAACATTAAGGGCGCCCGTAATATTTTGCTTAACGTTACATCGGGCGAAAATGAAATTACCATGGACGAAATTGGGCAAATTACCGACTTTGTTCAATCGCGTGCTGGCTACGATGCCGACCTGATTTGGGGTAACGGTACCGACGAATCCTTGGGTGACGAAATTTGTGTTACCGTGGTGGCCACCGGGTTCAGTACCAGTTCAATTCCCGAAGTGCTGGCCAACCGAAAGGTCGAAAAAACCTATCATACCCTCGATGAGCAAGCTGTAAGCGCTGCAGGCTCATCAAAACCCAACATCCCGGCGGCTCGAAAAACATCACCTGCTCAACAAAAATCAATTCATTTTGAACCGGGGCGCCCACGCGACGATTTCGATAGCTTATATGAAAACATTCATTCCCCGGGAAACAAAAACAACAACGATGATCAAAGTGCACGTAAAGTAGATTTTGATGTAGATTTTGCCGGTACTCAAGATGAAGAAATTGAAAACCTCGAAAACACTCCTGCTTACAAAAGGCGTTTCATTAATCGGAAACCCGAGAATAAAGAAGAACGTAAAGTTTCGCGTTTCTCCCTCTCGAGCGACGAGAATAACGATGTTTTTTTTAGCGATAACAATAGCTACTTACACGATAATGTAGATTAAAACCCAATATTATGACAATTTTCGACGAAGTAAATAATGGAATAAAAGAGGCCATGAAGGCCAGGGATAAAGTGAGGCTCGAAGCTTTGAGAGGCATTAAAAAAGTTATGCTCGAGGCGAATACAGCCGTTGGTGCTAGGGGCGAACTTAGCGATGCCGAAGCCATCAAAATAATTTCAAAACTGGCTAAGCAGGGTAAAGATTCGGCTACAATTTACCAAGAGCAAAATCGCGATGATTTAGCTTCGGTTGAACTCGAACAAGTAGCTGTTTTTGAAACTTTCCTTCCCGAAATGCTTTCCGACGAAGCTTTAGAGAAGGCATTAAAACTGATAATTGAACAAACCGGAGCTTCTGGTTCTAAAGATATGGGAAAAGTGATGGGGCTTGCCACCAAACAATTGGCCGGTAAGGCCCATGGTAAAGCCATCTCCGAAAAAGTTCGTTCACTGTTGCAATAAGAAGTTTTTTATAAACTTTTGAGGTAGGCGTTATCGTTAATTCGGTGACGCCTTACTTTTTTTATTTAGCGGTTTTTTCCAAAAAATATTTCAATGGTAGTCGCTTAGGTTTTCCATTGTGCAATAAAATAGTATATTTTAATACAAGCGGTTTTGTAATTAAAACATCAACTGGTGTTTGTCCGGGCCAGGCTACATTTTGTGCGCTTCCCTCCTGACGGAGAATCCACTCGCTTGTTCCGGGATTTTGTTCCCAAGCAATAATGGTCACCCCACTTTTTTGTTTGGGGTTCGAGATGTTCATTAACCGGTCCGAAGCAATTGAAAGATTAATTGGAATAACTTTTTCTTTTTTGCTATCGGTAAATTGAGTGTGCTCATCGGTTTTAAGTCGAATACTGAAACCTCCATAGCCCTTTTCACTGGTTGAACCCCCAATTTGGAGCTCATTTTCGAGTGCCCTCAGTTCAATGGTGAAATCAATCTGTCGATAATTTAATGCCCGTGGATAAACAACAACCTTTGTGTTTTCGCGCATTAGTGGGTTATCTGGTTTATCGGTAGTATGCCAAAACGAACTGTAGTTGAAAACGCCGTTACCATTAGCATCGGTTACAAATTCAACTTGGTCAATATCTTGTCCGAAATTTTGCAGGTGCCAGCCGTCGGCCACATTTTGCCCGTCGATAATTATTTGTAGCCAGGCCCAAAAAATCCCCCGATGATGTAGATGATCGGCTGGAAAATCTTCGGTTATACAATTTCCTTTTAGGTCGTAAACCGGATGAAAGTAATTACAGCGGGCATGTGAAGGAATTGAGTCGTTCAGATTGCGGTTAAAAAATAGAATATTCTGCCCGTTTTCTTTGATCCAGAAACCTCCGTCGCCTTTCGAAAAATGAATTTTTTGGGCGTTGGTCAACAAACCCCAAAACAAAAGTGTTATTATTAATATGGTACGGGTCTTCATTTTTATAACTTAGTTAGTGACTACAATATTACAAAAGCTTAAATTAATATGAAACACAAAAAAATGGCTAATCTTAAATAATCGTTTGCTTTCCGGTTATTTATACACTATTACCACTAGAAACTATTTTTAGTGTAATAGTTTTCTACTTTTGCCTACTCATTAAAAATGAATGGAGATACGTGAAAAAATAATGCGAACTGCAGGTAGGTTGTTTATTGAAAATGGCGTAAAGCAAATTACAATGGATGCCATTTCAAAATCAATAGGTGCTTCAAAAAGAACAGTTTATGAGAATTTTAAAGATAAAAATGATCTTTTATACAATGTGCTAACCGAAGGCATTATATCGAATAAAAAAGAGGCACTAAAAATAATTGAGACATCGGCAAACGTAATAGAGGCTCTTTTTTTAATCGGAAATTTTCATCAAAAAATGTATGGAAGTATTAATCCGCTTTTTTTTATCGATATAAAAAAATACCATAGTCAGGTTTTCGATAAGGTATTGAAATCGGACCAATTCAGGAATTATGAGATTACTTATACGCTTTTGAAGCGAGGGGTTAATGAAGGGATTTTTAGAAAGGAAATAAACATTGAGATCGTTAATCTGTTCATTCATCATACTTTAGATTTTTTCCCAAAATACGAAGATCAAATAGAGTGTTCGCTCGCTCTTGTGTCCGAATGGGTTCATCTTCCGTATTTAAGGGGTTTATGTACCGATAAAGGAAATGAGATGTTGAAGAAAATATACGAAGAATATAAAAACTCTTGACAATAAAATAGTTTTCACTCAAACTGTTTTTAGTTGATATGTAATAGATTATAAAGAAAATAAAATGAGACACAAATTATTATTACTTACTCTGGCCTTGTTGGTTGGCGGGCAAATTTTTTCACAAGAAAAAATGAGCTTATCCCTAGCACAGGCTCGCGATTATGCCATTGAGCATAATCGTACTTTGAAAAATGCATCGCTCGACATTCAGAAAATCGAGGCCAGCCGTTGGCAATCTATTGCTACGATGTTACCACAGGTCAACGGAGCGTTCGATTATGCCAATATGTTGGGACATAAATTGAATTTTTCGGGAATGGATATTGCAATGCCCCCCAATGCTACTTTTAGTTTAACTTCCTCGGTTATGCTAAGTGCTGCGCAAATAATTGGATTGCAGATCAATAGTATCGCTATGGAAATGACCGATATTACCCTGAGAAAAACAGAGCAGCAAATTACCAATCAGGTTAAAACCATTTATTATTCGGTACTGGTAATGGAGCAAACAGTAGGTTTGTTGCAAAAAAACCTCGAAAATCTTAATAAACTTCAGCAGCATACCCTGCAATCGGTCGAAGTAGGTATTGCCGAGCAAACCGATGCCGATCAAATTAGCGTTCAAGTGGCATCAATGGGGAATACCGTTCGTTCAACCAAGCGTTCGTTAGAAATGCTTTATAATTCAATGCGCTTGCAATTGGGGGTTGATGCCGATACTGAAATCCAATTGACGCAATCAGTCGAGGAGTTAATGAACTTCGAAAAAGCAATGTCATTAATTGGCGAGCAATTTATACTTGATAACAACTTCAATTATCAGCTTTTAAAACAAAATATCACGCTTATCGAAAAACAGGTCGATATCAAAAAATGGGCTTATTTACCATCAATCAGTGCTTTTCATCAATTTTCGAAAAAAGAATATTTTAGCGATGAACCAACTTTCGATATGACCCCTCCCAATATGATTGGAGTATCGTTGAACGTACCAGTTTTCTCAAGTGGTAGTCGTTACAGGGCTGTAACCGAAGCAAAAATTGAACACCAAAAACAGCTTAACGTTATGGCCGATACCAAAGAATCGCTTGCTATTCAGCACCGTCAGTTGCAATATAATTTAAGCACCGCTTTCGACGGTTACGATACGCAAAAGAAAAACATTGAGGTAAGTCAAAGGGTTTTCAACAATATTTCGCTCAAATACCAAGAAGGAATGGCCTCGAGTCTCGATGTAACCAACTCGGGAACTAATTTAATTTTGGCGCAAAGCAACTATGTTCAGGCCCTTATGGAGCTTGTTACCGCCCAGGTGGCACTCGAAGAATTACTCAATAATAACATCAATTAGTAAAAAATATAATCTATAAAAATATGAACAATTTATTCAGAATTCTCACCATTTCCGCTTTATTGGTAGCCATTACAGGTTGTGGCTTAAACTCCGATAAATCAAAAAACCAAGTTGCCGATGAACGTGTCGAAAAGGTGAAAGTTACAAAGCTAGAAATAACGTCAATCGCAAGACACTTAGAACTCTCTACTACTTTGCAAGGTTACGAAACCATGAATATTTCGCCATCGGTAAGTGGTAAAATTGAACACATTTATGTTGAAGTGGGTTCAAAAGTAAAATCTGGCGATATGTTAGTTCGCATGGATCAAAACCAATTAAATAGCACTAAACTCGTTTTTGCAAATTTGGGCGTTGAGTACCAGCGCATGAAAAAACTGCGCGAAACCGAAACCGTATCACAACAAAACTATGATCAAATAAAGTTGAGCTACGATCAAACTAAAGAGAGTTTAGGGTTTTTAGAAGAAAACACCTTTGTGAAAGCTCGTATGTCAGGTGTTATTGCTGCAAAAAATTATGAGGATGGCGAACTCTATGCTGGAACACCTATTCTTATGCTTACGCAAATTCATATGCTAAAAGCGATTGTAAATATTCCAGAGTCCTACTTCCCATTGGTGCAAAAAGGTATGAAGATAAATTTATACTCCGATATTTACCCAAATCAAGCTTTTGAAGCAATAATTGAAATTATTTATCCAACAATTGATGCTTCTACTCATACTTTTCAGGCTAAACTGAAAATTCCAAATGCTAAAGAACTACTCCGTCCGGGTATGTTTATGCGTACAACCCTTCATTTGGGTGAATTTGAAGCCTTTATTGCTCCATACCAAGCCGTACTAAAACTGATAGGTTCAAATAACCGATATGTTTTTCTCAATGATAATGGCGTAGCCAAACGCGTTGAGGTTACTATGGGACAACGTTTCGACGATTTGATTGAAATAAAGGCCAACGGCATTAAAGAAGGAGATGAGATTGTAACTGTTGGACAAGGAAAACTTGTTAATGGTGTCAAACTCGATATTGTTAAATAGATAGAATTGCATTGAAAATATTTAGTATTTACAATTGCGTTATGATAAGAAATAGTTTAAATATCAGAAAATGAGTATTTACAAAACAGCTATAGCTAAACCAGTTACTACCCTTTTAGTTTTTGTTGGTGTAGTAATAATAGGTATATTTTCATTCTTGAGGCTACCTATTGACCTATTCCCCGAATTAGAAATTCCATTCATATCCGTTATGACCGCTTATCCCGGGGCAAGTGCCAACGAGATAGAGACCAACATAACCCGCCCACTCGAAAACAGGCTAAACGCTGTCGAGGGATTAAAAGAATTAAGTTCGTCATCAAAGGACAATATGTCAATGGTTTTCCTCGAACTTAATTGGGGAACAGACCTTGATGAGGTAATAAATGATGTGCGCTCACATCTGGATATGGTGAGGGAACAGTTGCCCAAGGGGGCATCGAATCCCTTCATCTTTAAGTTTAACTTCAGCGCAATGCCCATTATTCAGTTTGCTGTAACAGCAAAGGAGAGCTATGCTGGACTTGATAAAATACTGGAAGAAAGTGTTATCCCTCGACTTAACATGGTTAATGGGATTGGTAATATATCCACTTCTGGTGCTCCTGAACGCTATATCTATATTGATTTGAATCAGGAGAAACTCGATGCCTACAACCTACCTCTTGAAGCAGTTGGAGCCGCTGTAAGCAGCAATAACCTAAACCTTTCGTCGGGTACTGTAAAAATGAAAAAAGAGCAGTATCAGCTTCAGGTTAGGACTGAATTTATTGAGAGTGCGGAGATTGAAAATTTAGTTGTGTCAAGTACACCTGATGGCAAAACTATATACATACGTGATATTGCTCAGGTGCGAGATACAATTAAGGACTTATCGCTTGACGAAAAGGTTAACGGACAGGATGGGGTTAAAATCATAATCTCCAAACAATCGGGTGCCAATACAGTACAAATTTGTGAGGATGTACGAAAAGAAATGGCGAAAATGGATAAAATACTTCCCGCCGACATTAAAATTGAAGTTATTTACGACTCTTCACTTGATATAAAGGATTCTATCAATAGTCTTCAACAGTCAATATTATATGCGCTAATCTTTGTAGTCCTAGTGGTACTATTCTTCCTAGGTAAATGGCGCGCTACGTTAATTATTGCCATTACTATCCCTATTGCACTTATTGTTTCGTTTGTATACCTGGCATTGGTGGGTAGTTCGCTCAACATCATATCGCTCAGCTCACTCACGGTGGCCATTGGAATGGTGGTGGACGATGCCATTGTGGTACTCGAGAATATTACACGGCACATTGAACGAGGGGCCAGCCCGCGTGAGGCGGCAAAATACGCAACCAACGAGGTTTGGGTTTCGGTTATTGCCACTACACTTGTTATTGTAGCCGTATTTGTTCCGCTTACAATGCTTTCAGGAATGGCTGGAACACTATTTAAAGAACTTGGATGGATTGTTACCATTGTGGTAGTTACATCAACCATTGTTGCCATATCGTTAACCCCAATGTTAGCATCTAAGCTGCTAAAATCTAAAAAGGTTAAGATTGATGAGAATGGCAAAATTTTAAAAAGCGAAGAAAAGGTAAGTTGGTACCAGAAATCAGCCATAAAACTTATGGACAACTTTGATACCTGGTATGCCCAAGCACTCAGATATTGCTTAAATCACAAAACGGTGACTGTAATAACAGCAGTTGTAATTTTTGTTGTGTCACTATTACCCCTAGGATTAGGATGGATAGGAACCGACTTTATGCAACAAACCGACGATGGTCGCCTTAATGTTATGATTGAACTAAACCGCGGAACACGTATCGAGGAAACCTTAGAGACTGCTCGTGAGCTTGAAAAGCGTTTTATGGTGTTAGCTCCAGAAATTCGTATGCTATCAACTACTGCAGGTTCAAGCGACGAGGCCAGTGTATCTGCACTATTTACTTCAACAACAAACAACACCATCAGTATGAGCGTTGTTTGTTCTAATAAATCTGATCGCGAACGTTCCATATTCGAAATTGCCGAGGTACTCCGAAAAGAAATGGAGGAATACCCCGAAATTATAGACTACCAAGCCAAGGTTTCAGGTGGGGGAATGGGTTCAAACAAGGTTGAAGTGGAGATTTATGGTTACGACTTTGACATGACCAACGTTCTAGCTGAGAATATTAGGCTAACCATTAAGGACAACGTGAAAAGTGCTCGTGACATTACCATTAGCCGCAAGGAAGAACGTGCTGAGCTTAAAGTTGTTTTCGACAAAGAAAAACTTGCATTGCATGGGCTTAACGCTGCAACTGCCGCTACATACGTTCGTAACAGGGTTTCTGGCATGCCTACAGGGTATCTGAAAGAAGATGGAGATGAGTATGATATTGTAGTTCGAATGGAAGAAAAGAATCGTAACTCCATTACAACTATTGAGGACTTAACCATTCCAACGCCAATGGGCGGCAAAATAAAACTTCGCGAAATTGCTTCTGTAGAAGAGTACTGGTCGCTACCAGACATTATGCGTAAAAGCAGGCAACGTATAGTAACTGTTGAGGTTACTCCGTACAAAACATCGCTTGGCGAACTGGCTGTGTCAATTGAAGAGGCAATAAAAAATGTTGAGGTTCCGCAAGGTGCAACCATTAGGATTGCAGGAGACTACAAAGAACAACAGGAAACTTTTGCCGATATGGGAATGTTAATGCTACTAATCGTAATGTTGGTTTACATTGTTATGGCCTCGCAGTTCGAGTCATTCACAAAACCGTTTATCATTATGATGTCTGTTCCATTCGCCATTACGGGAGTAATTCTTTCTCTCCTTGTTACAGGAACTACTTTTGATATGATTGGTGGTTTAGGCGCTATTATGTTGGTGGGAATTGTGGTTAAAAACGGTATTGTATTGGTTGACTACATTAACCTAATGCGCGACCGTGGCCACGCTCTTTACGAGGCCATTGCTCTTGCAGGGGCATCGCGTTTGCGCCCAGTGCTAATGACAGCATTTACCACAATTTTGGGTATGTTACCAATGGCTTTAAGCCAAGGTGAAGGTTCCGAGATGTGGCGTCCAATGGGTATTGTTGTAATGGGTGGATTATTCGTTTCAACTTTTGTTACACTAATTGTTGTTCCTGTACTCTATGGTATTATGTCGCGCCATGGCGAGCGTGATAAAGAGGAAAAAGAACGTAAGGAATTCATCTTTTTACAATTGTCAGACAACAATAACGAAGAAAATAAAAATTAGATATGAAGTCAGTATTTATAGTATTTAACCAGGCCAATACCGAACGTGTTGAGTACATGCTCGAGCAACTTGATATTCGAGGGTTTACCTTTTTTGAACAGGTACAAGGCCGTGGTAGCAAAACTGGTGAGCCCCGCAGGGGAACTCACACCTGGCCCGAAATGAACTCGGCAATTATTACTATGGTTGAAGACGACCAAGTTGATTTGCTGCTGAAAACAGTACGTAAGCTCGATAATCGAAATAAAGATGTGGGCGTAAGGGCCTTCGTTTGGAATATAGAAAGATCAGTTTAGTAATTTTGATCATAAGAATAAGAACACACCGGAATCGGCTTTAATGCTGGTTTCGGTGTGTTTGTTATTTACCGAATCAAAGTTATTATTGTGGTCAATATGCTCCATATACTGATCCCGTTTATGAAAATCATTTCCGAAACCCCGTTTAATCCATTGCTAAGTATCGACCAAGCAGTTAATATTACTGTTATCGAAATAATGATAAGGCCGGTAATGCCTTGTATTAAGTGGTTATTGTATATGGCAACCTGAAAATTAATAATCAAAAGAGGCAAAATCAAAAAAACTAAAACGGCCAAAAAATTATGAATAATTCGTTTCAGGCTTTTCCCCAAATGTTCAAAACTATATTTGCCCATGTTGTGGGGTACAAAAGCCAGCAAAGTTAAAAAAGCAAAGCTGTAGTCAATATACCGCATCAGGTTTTCGTGCTCGCCCAAATCGTAGAAAACCGATAAAAGCCAAAAAAAGATATAGTTTAAAATGGCGGTAACAAACAGAAGACGCTTGTAACCTTTTTCAAAATCAGCACCATACAGTTTTTTATTGCTTAAAAAACTAAGGGTTTCTAGTTTTAAATCGAAATCAACGATTTTTAGTGTTTTTTTTATGAAGTAGGGCAGTAGCCCTGCGTAGGTAAACCCTGTTAATAATATGCCCAGCTTAATCCACATTTATAGTTGTCTATTGGTCATGAGTTCAAATGTATGAAATTATTTATCGCGAACTAAAATGTTTTTTTGATCTTCGAATTTGTTTGATCAAAAAAAGTGCAGGCTCTAATCTGCACTTAAGTTGGTGTAATTTTTTTTATTGCTGTATCAATTATTTATGTGAGGCATGAATAATAAGCACTTAGTTATTTCCAACTGAATGTTTTACATACAATTATTTGTTTATATGTACTATCTTCAATAAAGAGTTTTAAAGTACCTTCACCCTCAAGTTGTATCGTAGCATCTGCTTGACTGCTGGATACTGTTTTGAAGAAAAAATTATTATTTTTGTTGGGTTCGATGTATTCCCAACCAATTGCTGATGAGTGTTTTATGTCGCCTGTGTCGCTTGTATTTTCAACTACAATATAGTAGTTGTTAAGAGACCCAAGAGTAGGTACTGTTAAGGCAAGGCTGTATTTTTTTGATTTATCAAGAACAGTATTGTTTTCCATAGCAAATAAGTTCTCACCGTTTAACCCCATATCGGGAAAAACAAAAGCACTTTCGTTTACAAAATCCCAGCTTACGGTAATTGAACGGGTTGGAATCTGCACTTCGTTTTCGTAAATATCAAATGTACACGAACCCACACCTTCAAATATGTTTTTAGAGTCGGCATTGTTGAATTCTTCCTTCGATAACCACTCGGTAAATTCAATATTGCTGTAAACGGGGGTTTGCCATGTTGCAATGTCGCCCATTAGCGCATACCTGATAAGGTCGCCGTAAATGCTGGTAGAGGTTTTTTGGTAAGCTACTTTTAACTTGCATCCTTTAGGTATAAGTGCGTTTAAACTGTAAAACTGGTGTGTTGCGATAATATCGCCATCGTTTAACGATAAAATGTTTTTGCCGTATTTGCCCGAATCGGGATATTGGATACTCAATGTATATTCAAAAGGAGTGTTTGTTATAAAGTGGTTTATTTTACTTTCAAAATCGGGCAGTTCAACATTCATGTCAAGAGAGGCATACCTGCTCAGGATATTGTTGCGCACCTTAAGCAGTTCCATGTTTTTAATGCTATTTATCAATTGTGAGCCAAAAGCCGGGCTGTTTAAAATACCATCAGTTTTTAAATCGAAGCTAATATTGGCCAATAATTCAGCTAATTCTGACACTGAACGGTCGCTTTGAAGTATTACCGAAGCTGCCAGTAAAATGGCATTATCATCACCTTGTTCGGCTATGTTCAGGTTTTCGGAGTTATTTATTTCGGGCTTGGCCATTTCGAATAGGGTCAACACTTCTTGTTGAGCTTGCTTTTTTGCTTCATTAAATGCAATTCCTTGTTCAGAAAGATAAGTGAGCCTGTGTTTTTCGAGTGTGGTTAACACGTTAATATTTACCGTGTTTTGTTCGTTAAGGTTACTTAAGGCATTTAAGATAATTCTTTCGGACGAAATTTCGCCTGTGTTTTCGTTAAAGTAAAAACCGTCGGCTTTTATTTCAACAAAAGGCGAAACGAGTTCTATCCCTTTGATCTCAAAAATACCCGTGTTGTTATTAATTTGGGTATTAAACGTTCGCCCTGTTTGAATTAAGTTTGAATCGAGCTCAAAAATAACGATCGATGTTCCATTGATGAACGGGCCCTTCTGAACATATCCCGATAATACTTCCTTTTTAATATTATGCTCACTGTTTTTTGGGTTGACGGGGTCATCAACATTGCACGATAAAAGGAATAAAAACATGCCAGCAATAGCGATGTTTAGTAGTTTCATGATAGTTGTTTTTAAATTTGAATATAAAGATAATATTTATTTTCAAGCAAAACAAAAAAAAATCATGTAATTACTTAATTATGTAGCTTTTATAAAATAAAAAAATGTCCGTTTTGTTATTCTATCGTCTCGATGAGCGTTTGCTTGAGCTTGTAGTTGTGCTTTTGCTTCGGGAGTTTCGGGCATTATTGAAATTATTACCCTGCTTCCTTCGGTCGGGGTTTTGGTTTTGTTTCTTGCTGGCTTCTTTCGGTGTTGGCTGGTTGTTTATTTCAAGCACGTAAGGATGATCTTTTACAACATCGATACGCATTGAAATTAAACGTTGAATATCGCGAATGTATGGCAGCTCATCGTTGTCGCA
>DATERL010000104.1:0-2430 GCA_035271585.1 Prolixibacteraceae bacterium | reverse complement strand
ACTTCTTATTATGGGGATTTTTCCGTTCTTTCCGATTTTGATGATTTTGTTCTATTTAGCGATGATAATTGGTGTTTTCTATTTGTTTTACACCTGGGTGAATAAATTTATTTCTTTAAAAAAAGAACATAATGATTTGTTGAGAGAAATAATAAAAAAAATGGAAAATAAATAAAAGCTGTACGCATGTAATATGAAAAACTGAGGTTTAATTGGTTTTTCAAGGGTTTTAATTTGCCTCAGGTTCATTGTACCTTGATAGAGAATCGCTCCGTCTTCCCCCCCGTTTTTCGTATTGCCACCTTTGAAATTTCTTGCTCCTGACAGTAAAAAACGTTTAACCGATAGGTTGGATTACAATGGTATTATTGCTTTGGATAAAGATTTTGCGGGTAAAAAAGGGGCAGCACACAAAGAAAATAAAGAAAAGCGAAATAACAGGACAGAAAACTGCTAAGCAAGTTTTACAACACCTACTCCAAATGCAGGAGAACATGATTTATGGCTAAAATTTGGATTTTGACAAATTAATTTGCCAAATTTATCAAACTTTATCTAAAAACTATTCCCATGGTTACATTGAAGAAGATTCATCATAGGGGAGCCTGGCGAATTGGGATCGTTATTGACTATGACGATTTGGATGCCAAGGCCAAAGTTCGGAAAATGGGTGCTTTTTGGAGTCAAACCCACCGCTGTTGGTACGTGTTGTATAACAATCAGAACTATACTGAATTAAAACGTACATTTGCTGATATCGAAATTGTTAATGATGAAAACAATCAGCGGCATACTGAACCTGCTGAAATATTGCATGAAATTGTTCACATAACCGATACTGTCGGTGAACTTCGGCTCGTTGACGAGACCGAACATAAGGAAGTAATTCCTGAATTGGCCAGCAAGATTGTTTTTTCAGGTACGGTGGGTAAGTATTGGGTTTTAAAAGTACGCTATAACGATCAAATAACTCCCAAGTTGATGGAAATCAAAGGGGTTTATTGGAATAAAAAGCAGCAAGCCTTTTTTGTCCTTCGGCATGTGAATGTGAAATTGCGTGTTGAGGTATTGTTGGGTATTGGCGATATTTTTCCCAAGAATTATTACAATCTCGAAAAAGTAGTGGTGAACCCCAATACGCGCATCGAGTTAAAAGAATATCCCGACGATAGGAAGTGGATGATCATGGTTTGTCCGCCCATTCCGTATTTAATTGAACAGGTAAAACGGTGGGAAGGAAGCCGTTTCAGCAAAACCCATCAAACTTATTTATTGAATGCTACGCCGTCGGTATTGCAAAATATCGAAAAACTGGCTACCGAATTGAATATTCCTCTTCGGATAACTTTGCCCGAAAAATACATTCTCCGTAAAAATGCCATCAACCGTAAAGCCATAAAACTGCGAAATGTAAAAGAGAACTTATTGGTTCAGGTTCCCGATACGGCAAAAACTTACACTTTGGCAATGATTGATTACATGTTGGCCATGAATTACAGTCCCAATTCGATTCGTGCTTATGTCGCTGCATTTAATACGTTTCAGCGTGTTAACCAGTATCAAAACCCCGATGAATTAAGCGAACGACAAATTATTTCGCATTTGTCGCGCATGAATGAAACAGGGCTTTCGGTATCGTCGCTTAACATGTTAATTAATGCTTTGCAATTTTATTACCGTACGGTTTTAAAACGCGAAACGTTTGAAGTAAAGATACCTAGACCACGTGCGGAGAAGCGTTTGCCTCCAGTACTCACCATGGAAGAGTGTGCTCGTATATTCCAAAATGTTGAAAATCCGAAGCATCGCTTAATGCTGTTGATTGGATATGGTGCGGGACTCAGGCGAAGTGAAATAATATCGCTTCAATGGTGTGATATTTTATTCGATGAGCATAAAATTCACCTTAAACAAAGCAAGGGAAACAAGGATCGGATGGTGATGTTGCCTTTTTCGATTGTGAGCTTTTTACAAATGTACCGCGAAATATTTCCCGACGATACTTGGGTTTTTCCTGGTCAATTTAAGGGAGAGCCCATCAGTGCCACAACAGTGCAAGTAGTAATGCGTAGGGCGGTAGAGAAAGCCGGGCTCGAAAAGAAAGCCACTGTACACACCTTACGTCATAGTTTTGCGACCCATTTATTGGAAGGCGGCACCGATATTCGGTATATTCAGAAACTATTGGGACATCAGAGCATTAATACCACCATGATTTATACGCACATCAGTCCTCAGGCCACCAAGGCGATAACGAGTCCCTTAGATCGTTTTATTGTTAATAACGATTCGGATTTGTTGAAAAATAAAAAGTTAAACCCATAAAACTTTTGCAAAAGTGGTCTATATTTGTTGATATAAACTAGTTATGGGCAACCATGACCCGTCCTAAAGACGGTTTTTTAGCAACTTGACAAATTGGAGCTTTTT
>DATERL010000103.1:0-14792 GCA_035271585.1 Prolixibacteraceae bacterium | reverse complement strand
GGCTTTGTTATCGGTTTGAAAAGCAGCTGAATTAAAGGGAGTTTCAATAATTTCGTTCAATTTACCCATAAAATAAGCAGCACCACTTTTCAATCGTTCTTGCAAACGGGGGTTGTTATCGGCATGTCCAAAATGATAAATCAACTGCTCCACTTGCGGATTAAAATTACCGGCAACAGTAATCATTTCATTGTTTACTGGAATCAGCATATTTTGAAGCGTTTCGCGTAGATTTCCCATTAAAAGCGGGCCATGTTCGGTCCACAATTTCAAGAGGTACTGAATTTGACGCATCATGGGGTTGAAATCGAATAAATCGGCAATAAGCTGTATTTCGTATTTCAGGCGTGCCTGACTCAACTCTTTTTCGCCTGGCTGGTTTTGCGCTACACTATTAGAAAAACCGGTTACGGTATTGTCGCTAATTACACTGTTATTTCCAATGGGCGAACTGAGCACCAAGCCCTCGAGGTTTTTACAACGGCTCAGGGCAACATAAACCTGTCCGTGGGCAAACGATTGGCGGGCATCGATAATTGCTTTTTCGAATGTTAATCCCTGACTTTTATGAATGGTAATGGCCCAAGCCAATTTCAATGGCATTTGAATAAATTGGCCAATAAGCTGTTCTTCAATTTCTTGAGATTGATTATTCAAGCTAAATTTTACGTTTTCCCAAATATCGGGTTCCACCCTAATGCGCTCAATTTCACCAGGACATTGCACCATCACAAAATCGTTATTGGCTTCTATTACCTTACCAATTTTACCATTATAGTAACGTTTTGCGTACGAGGGATCGTTTTTCACAAACATGACTTGAGCACCTACTTTTAGTTCCAAAACTTGATCGGTGGGATAAGCATATTCGGGAAATTCGTCAACAATACGGGCATGGTATTTCTTAAGCGAAGTGTTGAGCGCCTCAATTTTGCGGTCGTTTATGCTTTTAGCCTGATAATTATGCGTGGTAAGTGTAATGTAACCTTCGTCGTCTGAAGGATTAAAATTGGGGATATAACGGCAATTGAGTTGTGCTAATAATTGGATATCGATTTTGTTTTCGCGAACACGGTTGAGCAGGTCAATAAACTGCTGATCGGTTTGCCGAAAAATTTGTTTTAGCTCCACACCCACAAAAGTAGATTGCTGCAAAGCCCTGCTGCTAAAAAAGTAACAAGTATCGTAATAATTACGCAGAATAGACCAGTCTTCGTCTTTTACCACGGGAGCCAACTGCTGCAAGTCGCCAATCATCAATAGCTGAACGCCTCCAAAGGGTTGATAGCGGTTTTTATAACGACGCAACACCTCGTCAATTCCGTCGAGAATATCGGCCCTAACCATACTCACCTCATCAATAACCAGCAAATCGAGGCTACGAATAATATTGATTTTTTCGGAATTGAAACGCTTAATAGCAACACTGTTATTACGGGCATCGTTGAATTGAGTTGGACGATTATGATCGATCGGTATTTGCGGGCCAAACGACATTTGAAAAAACGAATGAATGGTAACCCCACCGGCATTAATGGCTGCTACACCAGTTGGCGCGACTATAATCATGCGTTTAGGCGTATGATCTTTTAAGTTTTTCAAAAAAGTGGTTTTTCCGGTACCTGCTTTCCCGGTCAGAAAAACGTTTTGATTGGTATATTGCAAAAAATCGAAGGCCAGATTAAGTTCAGGATTAGTTTGATATTTCATTGTTTGAAATGTTTTTCGTATAAGGATGCTAAGTTAAGTAATTTATTATTTATAAATAGCTTTTGGCTGCAAGCTATTGGCTGTGAACTGCGAATACCGGCTATCTGCAATAAGCTATTGGCTATTGGCTATTGGCTGTTGGCTGTTGGCTGTTGACAGCGAATACCAGCTATCTGCCATAAGCTATCAGCTATCAGCCATAAGCCATTGGCTGCAGGCTGTTGGCTGTGAACTGCGAATTACGGGCGATCTGCCATAAGCTATCAGCCATTAGCTGTCAGCCATCGATTTATCGAAAAAGCGTTTATCTTTGCAAACCGTTTAAAAAATAAATGCGTTTAAACACTATGTACATTAGCGGTATATTTAAATCTTATCTTCCTTTTTATCGACGCTTGCTCAAATTAGCTTTTCCGTTGGTTTTAACACAAGCGGGTCAAACCATAGTACAATTGGTTGATAATGCAATGGTTGGTAGGGTTGGAACAACAGAGTTGGCAGCAGCAGCATTTGCCAATAGTGTTTTTGTGGTTGTACTGGTTTTTGGAATTGGTATATTTCTGGGGCTAACTCCCTTAATTGGTCATGCTTTAGGATCTAGCAACGACCACAAAGTTGCCGGAATTATAAAAAACGGTTTCATTTTAACCCTAGTAATCATGGTGTTGCTTACCCTTAGTGCGTATGCCATTTCGTTTTTCATGCCTTATATGAATCAACCCGACGAAGTATGGAAAATGGCCATCCCCTACTATCGTTTGCTTACATTTTCGTTATTGCCATTTTTACTTTTCATGTTTTTCAAACAAGTAGGCGAAGGACTTAACAATACCATGTTGGCCATGGTGGCAACCATTGCATCGAACATTATCAACATTGGGTTGAACTATGTATTAATTTTTGGTAAAATGGGATTTCCCGAAATGGGACTTTACGGCGCAGGACTAGCCACGCTAATCAGCCGCATCACCATGCCGTTTTTAATTTATTTTGGTTTCAAATCAATCAAAAAAATCAATCATTATTTCAAGCAGGCTCCAAGTCAAAAAGCAAATTTTGTTGAAATAAAGAAAATATTGGTTATTGGCTTGCCCATTGCTTTACAAATGCTTTTTGAAGTTTCGGCATTTGCATTCAGTGCTATTATGATGGGATGGATGGGCGATGTTCCTCTGGCTGCTCATCAAGTTGCCATGGGAATGGCCAGCTTTACTTTCATGATTGCCAACGGGGTAGCAATGGCCGCAACCATACGAACCAGCTACCAATTGGGACAAAAAGATTATAAAAGTATGGGGAAAGTGGCTTTTTCGGCCATGCACCTAGTATTGGGCTATATGTTATTATGTGGCTTACTGTTTATGCTTGCTCGTCATCAATTACCGCTGCTGTTTACGCTCGATCCCGAAGTTATTAAACTTAGCGCATCGTTATTGATTATTGCCGCGCTATTTCAGGTATTCGACGGTTTGCAGGTTGTAGGCTTGGGTATTTTGCGCGGTTTTTCCGATGTAAAAATGCCCATGCTAATCGCAACCATATCCTATCTAATAATAGGAATACCAATAAGTTATGTATTTGCTTTCACCCTAAATCTTGGACCAAAAGGTATTTGGTATGGATTTGCTACCGGCCTGGCTACGGCAGGTATCCTTCTTTTTATCAGAATAAAAAAGAAAATTAAAGAGTTTGAAGCTCTTTCTTAATCGAGCTTCAATACTGCTAAGAATGCTTTTTGGGGTACTTCGACGTTGCCCACTTGTTTCATTCGCTTTTTACCGGCCTTTTGTTTCTCCAACAATTTGCGCTTACGACTAATATCGCCACCATAACATTTGGCAGTAACATCTTTGCGCACCGCTTTTACCGTTTCGCGTGCAATAATTTTCGCACCAATAGCGGCCTGTATTGCTACATCGTACTGTTGCCTCGGAATGAGTTCCTTTAGCTTTTCGCACATGCGACGGCCAAAGTTTTGGGCATTATCTTGGTGAATCAACGACGAAAGCGCATCGACTGTTTCGCCATTAAGCAAAATATCGAGCCTTACTAATTTTGAAGGACGATGATCGATAACATGGTAATCGAAAGAAGCATATCCTTTCGAAATGCTTTTCAGTTTATCGTAAAAATCGAACACAATTTCGGCCAATGGCATATCGAACGATAATTCGGCCCTATCGGTACTAATATAATTCTGATTGATAAGAATTCCACGTTTCCCCAAACAAAGAGTCATTATGGAGCCAATGTATTCTGTTTTGGTAATAACCTGTGCTCTGATATAGGGTTCTTCAATCGTTTCGACAGTCATTAACGAAGGCATCCCCGATGGATTGTATATGGTAAATACTTCTCCTTTTTTAGTATTAATGGTGTACTCCACGTTAGGTACGGTAGTAATCACGTTCATATTGAACTCACGATCGAGACGTTCTTGAACAATTTCCATGTGCAAAAGCCCTAAAAATCCGCAGCGAAAGCCAAAGCCCAAAGCTACCGACGATTCGGGTTCATAAGTAAGCGAAGCATCGTTCAACTGTAACTTTTCCATGGCGTTGCGCAAATCTTCATAATCGTCGCTATCAATTGGATAAACGCCGGCAAACACCATGGGTTTCACTTCTTGGAAACCATCGATTCGCTTGGCACATCCGCCTTTAACATGGGTAATGGTATCACCTACTTTTACTTCTTTTGCAGTTTTAATATTTGAAATTATATAACCTACGTTGCCAGCAGTTAACTCACTACGTGGATTGAGCCCCATGCTCAAAATACCAATTTCGTCGGCTACATATTCCTTGTCGGTTGCAAAAAAACGTATGCGATCGCCTTTTCGTAAAACTCCGTTTTCAATTTTAAAATGAGCAATAACGCCCCTAAAAGTATTAAATACCGAATCGAAAACAAGTGCTTGTAAAGGAGCATTGATATCGCCTTTTGGCGACGGAACATCTTTTGCGATGCGGGTTAGGATTTCGGCTACACCTTCGCCTGTTTTACCACTGGCACGAATAATATCTTCGCGTTTACAACCAATTAATTCTATAATTTGGTCTTCGACCATTTCGGGCATGGCATTGGGCAAATCCATTTTATTCATAATTGGAATAATCTCCAAATCGTGTTCAATGGCCAGGTATAAATTCGAAATAGTCTGAGCCTGAATGCCTTGCGTTGAGTCTATAATCAACAAAGCGCCTTCGCAGGCAGCAATAGAGCGTGAAACCTCATACGAAAAATCGACATGTCCGGGGGTATCAATCAGGTTAAAAAGATAATCGACCCCATCATGGTTATATTTCATTTGAATGACATGACTTTTTATGGTAATGCCTCTTTCTTTTTCCAAATCCATGCTATCGAGTATCTGTTCGGTCATGTCGCGATCACTAACAGTTCCAGTTAACTGTAATAATCGATCGGCCAAAGTGCTCTTTCCATGGTCAATATGTGCTATAATACAAAAATTGCGTATGTGCTTCATTTGCTAAAACGTTGATATTCCGTATATTTAAATTTAAAATAAATTTTTTGCAAATATAACTGAATTTTTTTAGCGTAAGCGTTCTCCATCAATTCAATGCCCACAATTTAACAACCAATAAACAAACGTCGTCAACTTTGCTTATCTTTGCATCCTAAAAATTGAATTTTAGCAATGAAAATCAAATAACTGTTTATATTTTCGTAGCCTTAAAAAAACACATAAAAACAGAAGAAATAAAATATCATGGGAAGAGCATTTGAATACCGAAGAGCAGCCAAAGAAAAACGATGGGACAAGATGTCGCGCATTTTTCCAAAATTAGGAAAAGCAATTACCGTAGCGGCTAAAGCTGGTGGCGAAGATCCCGATCTGAACTCATCACTTCGGACAGCCATCCAAAACGCCAAGGCACAAAACATGCCCAAAATTAATATCGACAATGCTATAAAGCGAGCATTTGGCAAAGATGCCGAAAACTTCGTCGAAGAACTTTACGAAGGGAAAGGCCCTAATGGCACCATGTTTATGGTTGAATGCATGACCGACAACCATGCCCGTACTGTTGCCAATATGAAATGGGTTTTCAACAAATGGGGAGCTGGTTTAGTTTCATCGGGATCGATGGAGTTTATGTTTTCGCGCAAGGCGGTGGTCGAATTTCCAAAGCCTGAAGGTAAAGACATTGAAGAACTTGAAATGGAATTAATTGATGGTGGCTTGGAAGAATTGGTTGAAAACGAAGGCATCATGTATGCCTACGCCGATTATACCGACTTTGGATTATTGACCAAAACCATTGAAGAATTGGGCATTGAAATTACCAAAGCCAACCTGCAACGCATACCCACCGACCCCATTGAACTTAGCGAAGAACAAATGGAAGAAGTAGATAAATTACTCGATAGAATTGAAGAAGACGACGATGTACAACAGGTATTTACCAACATCGCATAAAGATTTTTAAAACATAAAAAAAGGCAATCTGGTGAAGGATTGCCTTTTTTTGTTTTCTGATCACTCGTATAATTTAAGCAAGGTGTTTAACTTTTCGCCCAACTGATTATTCAACTCGGTCATTTTGAACTGCTGAGTTATACTTAATATCTCGCGCACAATGCTGATTTCGCGGTTTGATTCACGTTGGTAAAAACCCACGTATTCGCTTCCCAATGAAAGATAAAACTCAATTTTATCTAATCCATCATTAGCCACAACTTTTAAAATCTCGGTCGCTTTATTATTTTCATCAACATTGAAATAATCAATGGCCAGCATCACATCGTTGTACGAGGTATAATAGCGATCGATGGGCATAATTTCGTAAACCCGGTCGAGTACTTGAATTGCGCTATCGATTTTACCTTCGCGCGCCAATGCTTCGGATAAATTATGAAAATTGCGTTTGATGCGAATTATTTCGGTGGTACGGTGCAAATTGTCGTCAATAAGAATGTTCCTATCACCAAAGTTTTCCCAATTGAAATCTTCCATTAAGCGCCCATATAATAAATCGGTATCGAAAGCACGTTCGTAAGAACCGCTAAAAATGGGCACAAAGCGAAAGGCCAATCCTTCGTTTTGTAAATAATTTTCGAGTTTTAAACTTGTGGTTTGTATCACACTCAAATCGAAATAAATGGGGCGTTCCCAATTATTATTGGCCAAAATATCTAAGATGGCCAAATCGCTTTTCCCCAAATAACTTCCACTGGAGGTAATAATTAGAGAATCTTCGATGAGATGGGCTTTATGAGCAGGTACCGTTCCGGTGCTCAGCACTTTTGCCTTATCAACCGTAATTTTAAACTGTTGGGTAGGAAAAAAATCGTAGGAGCGTCCTGCCTGGGTTTGCACCTTAGAACGTGGATTATCGTTTAGTGCAAAACTAATCAGGGTCGACAGCTCAACCGGTTTTTTAATTTCGTCGCGAACAAAAATTGCACTTCGTAGATTATTAGCATATTGAGCTTTCTGCATCGAAATTGGAAGCGGATCCGAATCGTAAACTTTGCGTGTCATTTGCTCAATGTACCAATCGCTGTTCAGCAAAGTTACGTTGCAAATTCTCACATCGGGCCGTTCATTTTCAACATCTTGAACATACCACAGCGGGAAAGTATCGTTATCGCCATAAGTAAACAAAATGGCGTTTTTCTCACAACTATTTAGGTAATTTTTACCCAAATCACGTACAACATATCGTCCCGAGCGATCGTGATCGTTGTAGTTTTGTGCCAAAACCAATATCGGTACAACCAAGGTGAGTAAAACTGCCGGAATGATTGCTTTGTTTTTCATCCATTTGCTAAAAAAATCGTGAATCGACATCACACCCAGTCCAATCCAAATGGCAAAGGTGTAAAACGATCCCGCATAAGCATAGTCTCGCTCACGGGGTTGATATGGTGGTTGGTTCAGGTAAAGCACAATGGCAATACCAGTCATAAAAAACAAGGCCATCACTACCCAAAAGTCTTTCTTATTTCGTTGTAATTGATACAATAAACCAATCAATCCCAACAAAAAGGGCAACATAAAATACCGGTTGGTTGTTTCGGGATTGCTCATCGATGCCGGTTGAGAGCCATTGTGCCCCAAACGAGCTTTATCGATAAAACCAATACCGCTTAACCAGTTACCGTTAAAAATATCGCCATGTCCTTGAATATCGTTTTGCCGCCCCGAAAAATTCCACATAAAATAGCGTATATACATGTGGTTGAGCTGATAGGAAAAGAAATAGCGCAAATTTTCAGAAAACTTAGGTAACATTTCGGTTTCGCCATTGATTAAAACAGGCCTTCCTTTTACTTTACCCCAACTCCCATAACCCTGAACATGACTATCTTGAGAGCTGAACATACGTGGAAATACGGTTTTAAACCGATCGTCGAAGGAGTAAACCGATTCACCTTCAATCTTTACATATTTTCCATCTTGGGGATAATAAACCGGCTTTCCGGCTTTTACCGAGGTGGCGGGCGCATTATAGTAGTAACCACTTACAACAGGCGTAGTTCCATATTGCGAGCGATTAAGATATTGCATTAAGCTATAGGCATTTGCAGGATTATTCTCGTTCATGGGAGGATTAGCTCCTGCACGAATAATTATCAAAGTATATGAAAAGAATCCAATATAAATAAGGGCTACCGAAATAGTTAGCATGTTTAAAACAACCCGTTTGGCTTTGTGCGAATAAACAATTAACGCTACAATTACAGCAATTAATAATACAATTAAAAAAAGCAAACCGCTATTGTAGGGCAAGCCTAATGTATTTACAAAAAACACATCGAAGCTTTCAGCCAATTGAGGTGTTCCTTGTACCATTCCAAACATGATGAACAATATAATGATGGCTGATAAGACCAAGGTTACCAAAACCCCTTTAATTGTTGTTTTGTGCTTTTTAAAATACCAAATTAGCGCAATGGCGGGTATGGCCAAAAGGTTCAACAAGTGAACACCTATCGACAAGCCAATCAGGTACATAATAAGTAAAACCCAACGACTGGAATGAGGTTCATCGGCCACCCGCTCCCATTTCAGGATGGCCCAAAATACAACTGCAGTAAATAACGACGAAAGCGCATAAACTTCGGCTTCGACTGTTGAAAACCAGAAGGTATCGGTAAAGGCAAATGTTAACGAACCGATTGCTCCGGCAGCATAAATCAAAATGTTACTATTCGGTTTACCTTCGTTTTTCGAAGGAATGCGCATGGCCAGCAGCACGATGGTCCAATACAGAAACAGAATAGTGGCAGCACTGGAAATGGCCGAAAACAGGTTCATCATGTAGGCAACATACATTTCGTTTGGAGCTAACAACGAAAAAACACGTTGAATAATCTGGAAAAATGGAGCGCCAGGGGGATGGCCTACCTGAAGTTTGTACGACGAAGAAATAAATTCGCCACAATCCCAAAAACTAACGCTTGGTTCAATGGTTAACCAATAAACAATTAATGAGATAAGGAAAACACCCCATCCTAATATTGTATTTAGCTTTTTTGCTTTCATTATATCGGGTTAAATTATGATTTTTATTAGTTTGAATATTGAAATTTCGATTTGATACCATAGTTCACTTTTTCAGCATCAAAAAGAACAATCTGTTTTATGAAATCAGTTCGGCCTCAATTTCGACGAGCAAATCGTTGCGGCAAATATCGGCCACAACATAAGTAGCCGGAACATCTTCAAAAAACTTTTTGCAAATTGTTTTCACCTTCGATATGTCGTTTTTAGATTTAATGTAAACCCTAATATAAGTGTACTTATCAGGAAAATTAATTATTTCGGGGCAAAGGTTACGCAAATGTACCGGATCGGCCAGACGCTTAATGTTTTCGATGGTAACACGGGTTTGCTCCTCAACATCGCCAATACCAATTGTTTTTTGGCCAACAATTGAGGCTGTTCCAGAAACAAACAAGCGCGACACACCATTCAACACCAACAACTTAGCCCTCTCAAATTGAGGTGGTTGGTTTTGATTTCGGTTTTGATTGGGATGGCCAACTAATACTTCCTGGCTGTAACAATAAGATTCGCTCTGAACCGGGTTGCTTATCGGAATAATTTTCAGCTTATCGTCGCCCGAAACAGCAAAACTGTCGATACAAACGCCACGAAATAACATTCCGATGCCTGTTGCTGCAGGGAAATCGGTGCGTGTACGGAATTTCCCATAATACTCGCTCCGGACTTCGTTAAACATTTGATAATGCTGGCGCAAACGACCTTCGCTTTTCTCGTTGTTTAAAATTTCGCCTACATAATTCCATTGGCGAACAATGTTGTTTAAGCTGAGTCCTAAATGCAGGTATAGTTCATTCAGGTACGAAAAGGCAGCATTCGATTGTTGGAGAATACCCATTTCGGGATTCACTGAATGAGCGCCAACCGTCCAGTATTCTTTGTAATTACTGGTATCAACAATGCAATACGGGATTTCTTTGAACATTCCATAGCTAACTTTCGCATTTTGATTCTCGACAAAACCAACTTCACAAATTACCATATAGGGATCTTCGGGTTCTTGCATTACTACACCAAAAGGGGGGCAAAATTCACCGTAAGAATCTCTGAACATGGAGCTTACAATATCTTGTTTAACCAAGTAATCGGCTTGATTATCGGAATGTACAAAAACATTTACCCTTGTTAGGCTTTCTTTCGGATTGGCCGAAATGGATTGAAGTTGCTCTAAACAACTCTCCCACTGATTTTTAAAACTCCCATTACGTGTGGGAAAAACAATTTTATATGAAGGTTTAATCAATCCCATTGTAATGTCTTTATCCTTATCTTTAAAATCAAACTTAAATACTTGCTTGTACACTTTTATAAAAAATGAATTAAAACGATGATTTAAAACTAACCATTCGTTCTTTAAAAACAGATTATATAGCTGTTCTTTAAAAAGCTTTGCAAAATACAAATTTTATAGAAAGTAGCCGCTAAAAAAGACACATTATTGGATTAACGGATTCTCGGATTGTCAGATTTATGGATTTATGGATTACTATTTTTTTGGAGTTTTATTTTTTGAGTTTTGTCAGTAAATTTTTCGAAACGAATAGAAGCCAGTAAAGTGAGCATCACAAATAGGGCCAATGTAAAATAAACAAACGTGGGTACTGGAACAGGATCGCCGCCTGCATAGGAGTGCAAACCCGACAAATAGTAATTCACTCCAAAGTAGGTCATCAATATCGATGCAAAGCCATACAACGATAACACGTTAAAAGTAAAAACTCCCCGCATACCGGGAATCATTCGGGCATGTGTAACCAAGGTGTAAACCAAAATTGAAATGAGTGCCCAGGTTTCTTTGGGATCCCAGCCCCAATAACGGCCCCACGACTCGTTGGCCCAAACTGCCCCTAAAAAAGTACCAATGGTTAAGAGGTAAAGTCCAATGATGAGCGTTTTGTGATTAATAACGGTAAGATTATTAATGGTGTCCCACACCCTTTGATTATTTTTTGAGTTTCGTAAAACAATGAGTACTTGGTTAATGATTCCCAACAAAGCGCCTAAGCCCAGAAAACCGTAACTGGCCGTAATTACCGAAACATGAATAGTTAACCAATACGATTGCAGTACCGGAACCAAAGGTGTTATTTCGGGATCCATAAAGCTGAGATTGGCCACCATAAGGGTTAATCCGGCCAATACCGCTGTTGCTGTGAGTGCAAACGGCGACCTGCGGTTAAAAATAAAACCGGCCAAAACGGTTACCCACGAAATAAAAATCATGCTCTCGTAGCCATTGCTCATTGGGGCATGACCCGAAACATACCAACGAGATGCTATGCCCACACTTTGCACAATAAAACCAAGCAATACAGCATAGTAAAAGAAACAACCAACTGGTTTTGAAATTTTTTTCCCAATTACAATGAAGGTTATCAACAAAATCAGGTAAAGCATTCCAAGTGTTAGGAAATAAGGAAACAGCTTTTTAAACGGGTTAAGCTTCTGATAAAAAATTTCAACCATCGTTTTAGCTTCCAAAGGCAATTCATATCCGGCATATTTTTGTTGAAAACTGGCAATTTCGGCCAGGTATTGTTTGGCTTGGGTATAATCGCCATCCTGTTTTGCTTTGTCGATTGCACTAAAGTAAAGAGGCATAAAATTGACCAGCAAGGCCGAATCTGAAGAACTTTGTGCCAATTTGTAAGCTTCGGTTGAGGAATACCATTTTGTACTGTCAGCGTTACCGGGTACCGGTAAAATTTTCAATAAGTTGCGCGAAAAAATAGCATAGCAAATATTCACTTTCTCGTCGGTTTTCATAATGGCCTTATCGAACTTATCGCGCAGAGCGGCAGGTTTGGTATAAACCTTATTTACTGCACTTTGCAGCACATATCCGTTTTGCGAGGTGATAAAATCGTTATACGAAGCAAACTTTCCGCTCATCCCTAAAAATGAACGCAATTCGCCATTGGTCACTTTTATTATGGGCACATCCATCCAAAGTGTTGGATTAGCGCTCATTTCGAGCAAAACCTGTGTTGGAGTCAAGCCTAAGTGCCTTTCGGAACGCGCCAGTTTACGCAATATTTCTGACGCATAACTGTACAAAGGCTCTGTTCGACCCTTGTAATTTTGCACATACATTTTACCAAACTGCTCGGCATGTTTTTTATCAACAGGAGGTAAATTGTTTAAACTTGACTGCTGCTGTGCAAAAGTGCTTGTGCTCGAGACCAATACCAACATTACCATAAGCGATAATGCTTTTTTGCCAATTACCGTACGGCGAAAAAATGTACGCGGGTTAAGCAATGACCACAAAATACCTAACACCAGTAGTAAATAACTAAAATAAGTGATGGCTGTTCCCCACCAATCGTGGTTAACCGATAAAATGGTACCCAGTTCATCATCATCGTACGACGACTGAAAAAAGCGATAACCACGATATTTCAAGATATTATTCATGTAGATATGATAAGGCTGAACAGCTTTTCCCGGCTCATGAATGCTCACATGGCTCGAATATGACGAAGGGCTGTTGGACCCTGGATAACGTTCAATCACAAAATTGTTAAGATAAAGGCTGAATGGCAGTTCAATACTGCGGTTTCCATAAGCAATTGCCATGCTTTGGTCGCCCAACTTAAAGTTTTTTAAAGCGCCGTTCCATTCATCTTCGAATAAGGTAAGCTGAGTTTTTTGGTTTTCATTTTCAATCGAAAAAACCAAGGCCTGCATTAGCTGCACACCATTTTCTCCTGTTGGCATAGCGGCCTTAAACAGGGCTTTGGGGTAGTATTCCTGCAACACAAACGAAAAGTCGTTTACCCTGTATATTTTGCGCTCTTGTATTTCGGACCACGCCGTAACTTCTTCGCCATAATCATCGGCGCCCATATCAAAAGCACTAATTTTATAAGGCGACGAAATCAGTATTTTTTCGCCAACACTTATTAGCTGCAAATCATCGCCAATGGCTTCTGTTTTATTAAACGAAATTGTGAACCCGCCATAACTGGCATCGTTCCCTTGGCTTAAATAATTAAAACCCCTGAATGTATTTCCCAAAACAACAAACCCTATTACTGGCTCTCCCTCCTCATCGGCAACTGCCTTTTTCTCAATACCCTGGTAATATTTTTCGAGTTTAACCCGGTAATTTGAATGGTTATATTTTACCTGTTCGCTAAACAGTTGTTTCATTTCAATTGCGCTTCGAAATTGTTGACGTTTTACCTCAACATCATTATCGAAAAAGGCTGTAGTAATTACCCTTTCGTTTACCGTTACGGTTGACGACGAAGCAGATTCACGAATATGCATGGTGCCTTCTTGGCCAAAATAGCGGGTAACTCCTGCTCCAATAATCATGACCACAAAAGCGATGTGGAACAAAAAAACCGATAGCTTTTCGAAGCGATAAAGTTTTAACCAAATTACACGAACGGTAATATTAATTGACAACAGAAGCAGTAAAACTTCGAACCAGAGCGTGTTATATACTTTAAAACGAGCATAGGCCGTACCAAAATCGTTTTCAACAAATGTGGCAAGCGCCAACACAACAATTAGCAATACCAATAAAAATGTCATCAGCAATGGCGATGAAAGAAACTTGAAAACTTTCTTCATTCTATTCAACTTATAATTTTAAGTACATTCAAAGATAAAATAATTTATTATTTTGGATCAAGATTTTTTTAGTACAACTGTATTTATCATTTTGACCTTAAGCAAAACCAGCTTACCTTTAATATACACAAATTTAAACAATAACAATCTAAATATGAAACACTTAATGATTATTACCGCATTAATTTTACTATTTGGATGTAACAATAAAAAGACACACAATGTTGAACTCATCGATTTACACATTCACTTAAAAGGCGATTTAACCATTGACGAAGCCATTAAGAAATCGGAAACCGAAGGTGTACGTTATGGTATTGCGGCAAACTGCGGCCTGGGTTTTCCAATTCAAACCGACGAGCAAATTTCAGAATACATAGCTGAAATGCAAAACTACCCTCAATTTTATGTGGGAATGCAAGCCGAAGGACGTGAGTGGCTCAACTTGTTTTCGCCCGAGGCCATGGCCAAATTCGACTATATTTTTACCGACGCGTTGACCTTTACCGATGCCAAAGGCCGACGAAACCGCATTTGGATTGAAGAGGAAACATGGGTTGACGACGAGCAAGAATTCATGAACTATCTGGTTGAAACCATTGTGCAAATTATTAACACCGAGCCCATCGACATTTATGTGAACCCTACTTTTTTACCGGCACAACTAGAAGAACGTTACGATGAGTTGTGGACAAACGAACGAATGATGCAAGTTATTAAAGCCGCAAAGATGAATAACATTGCCATCGAAATCAACAACCGCTTTAAAATACCATCGGAGAAATTTGTGAAACTGGCCAAAGCCGAGGGAATTTTGTTTACCATTGGCACCAACAATATCGACAAAAACTTTCCACCACCGTATTTTGCCGAAGAAATAATTGTTAAATGTGGCCTAAGCAACAATGATTTTTGGAAACCCGAAATGAAAATAAAATAGAACGGCCTTATACACACC
>DATERL010000102.1:0-23831 GCA_035271585.1 Prolixibacteraceae bacterium | reverse complement strand
AGAGCCTGATTCCGCTTACTTGACTTTTCAAATATCGAGTTTAATAAAATAGAATACGAAAAACACTAAAAATAAATAGCCTGAAAAATGTCCATTAAAGCAAAATGTCTAATAAATAGCCTGAAAAATGTCCATTACGCCGCTCTTCAATAGATTGTTAGATTATTAGATTGTTGGATATTTGGATTGAAATAAAATAAAATGTTTTTACACAAAAAATCATAACGGCCTAAATGCAAAAGCAATAATGCAATGTTTATCAACGATAAACAAAAGCGCAACAAACTAAACAAAAAAAAGTCATTGGGAATTCATCTCTAATGACTTTTTTTTTGCCTTGTTATTGGCCTCAATCAATCAATTAATTACATACTCTTTCGAAAATCAGATTTTTCCATCGACCACGTGCAAAAGCAAATTGGCCTTCGTTCTCGATTATTTTTTCGTTCGATATATTATTAAAAGCAATTCCAATCACATCGTCTTGATGCAATTTAAACTTACCAAAGTCATAAGTTTTCTCAACCAAATCGACCTCAGTTTCTTCGTTTACAAGTTGAGCAACTTGCTTATTGTTGATGAAAAGCAGATAGGTTGATTCACCATCAACCTCAAGAACAGTCGTAATTTTGATGTTGTACTCTCCTTTTTTCTGTTGAAATTTGTATTCGGCAATAGCATAATCGTTTTCGAACATTTCGGAGTTTACAGCCAAAGCATTAACACCACGGTGAATGTAAAAAGGAGAAAAGCCCTCCTTTTCGACTGCTGAAAACTCATCAATTGCCGAAACGGAAAAAGGATCGCAGTTGGTTTTGTTCTCACAGCCATAAAACACAAATCCCGACATCATTATTAACAAACAAAAGGTCACTGTGAATTTTTGATTACTCATAATTTTTGATTTAAAATTTATCAATTTTCAATACTACTACAAAACAAATCAATTAAAACTGTAAAATTATCAAAAACCAAGCAAATTGACAAATTGTGAGATTTCACTTTAGCCACAAATATTTTTCACTTCGTTGAGCAAAGCACTGAGCTTGCGGCTAGTTAGTTGCAATGAGTCCAGAACCTTAGGTTCGGCATGAATTTGACGACAAACCACTACGCCCACTTCCATGAGTTGCTGTTTTTGAGCTTTATTAAGGTTATTCAACACCGTGATAGGATATATTCTTTCGCGGTCGATAATATCTTTCAATCCTTGTCCCACGGGATAATCCCATGCCAACAGCCACATATTATTACATTTTGCATAATCAATAGCATCGGTGGTAAAACGGGTATTGGTGGCAATGCAGCCCTGAAACGAAAAGCCTTCAAATTCGGGGAGCGTTTGACGTTTACGAATAATATCGTTCACCCTTGAATGGATATAAAGGGGCACTTTAACACTTACAACCCGACCAGCACTTTGTCCGTATTTACATTCGACCAACACCTGCTGTTTGTTTTTAGTGGCAATCACATCAACCTCGTGGGTCACACAAAAGCCATCAACAACAATTCCGGTTTGAGTTGAATAGCCGCCGAGTTCCATTACTCTGCTAATAAGATGTTCGAAGGGATATCCAGTAGGTCCCATTTCCAATATGGCTTTTTTTAAGCCATAACGCGATGCGGTGGCAAATTTATTTGAACGTAATAGTGAAAACGCCCGGTCGTAAATTTTACGAGTAGTAACGCCATCAAAAATCCACGAATGCACATCGTTTACAATGTGGTCAATCACGTCGAAATCGGCACCAGCACGTTCCAACGAAGCTATGAGTTTTTTGGTTGAAAACTTTTCTTCCTCGCCCGATGCTTTGCGTACCATTACATTTTTAATGTCTCTTGTATTGTTGATTGTGCTCATAAAATTCAAATTTTATATGGCGTCTAAGATACAAATAATGCGCTTTATTTATCATTCGGAGCGAGCATAAAAAAACCGCCAGCATCGAAATGCCAGCGGTTTTTAATGTTCTAATATGTTCGCTTTTACTCTACATAAGTAAACTTTGCTTTTAAGTCATTCACTTGCAATTCAAAAACGCCAGATTCAGTTACCCTTTTGTTTTGTTCATTAATAAACGAAACATCAATTGGGCTAATCGAAAACGAAACTGTTGTTTGCTCACCTGGGCTTAGGTTTATTTTTTCAAACCCACGCAAACGTCTCACATCGGGAGTAATTGAGGCAAACAAATCGGAAGAATAAAGTTGTACAACTTCTTTACCTGCGACTTCACCTGTATTTTTCACATCGACACTAATTACGAGACAACCATTTGCAGTTAAAACAGTATCGGATAAGCTCAACTTACCGTATTCAAAAGTAGTATAGCTCAAACCAAAGCCGAAAGGGTATTGAATAGCAAAATCGGACTCATAATCGTACATGCCAGCCATTTTAGCCTGATGTTCCGAAGGTTTGTGATCGTAAGTTATTAGCGAATTAACATACAAAGGATAAGTATAGGGAAGTTTGCCACTGGGGTTAACATCGCCAAAAAGCACATCGGCAATGGCCAGACCGCCGTAATTACCCGGCAAATAAGCATTGATCACTGCGCTCATAAAAGGCTCAATGGTGCGAATAATACGCGGACGGCCTTCGTTTAAAACCAAAATTATTGGTTTTCCAGTTTTTGATAAGGCTTCGGCCAGTGCCAACTGGTTTTCCGAAAGTGTAAGATCGTGCAAATCGCCCGGTTTTTCGGTATAGCTATTTTCGCCAAGCGCCAAAATAATATAATCAACATCAACGGCAGCCCTCACGGCATCGGCAATATCAATTGGCTCATCGACCCAGTAGCGGGCGTCGTTATTATACGCCACACCTTCGTAAAAAACAACATTCGAAATACCTATTTTTTGAATTATAGCATCAAGTATGGTCGAATAACCATCAACATACTCAGCTTCGTTTGTACCTTGCCAAGTATAAGTCCAGCCACCGTTAAGCGCACGCATGCTATTGGCATTGGGACCGCTTACCAACACTTTGGCATTTTTCGAAAGTGGCAAAACATTTTTTTCGTTTTTCAATAAAGTAAGCGACTCCTGGGCGGTAAGGTAAGCTACATCCTGAAACTCCTGGCTTCCAAATTTCGGATAATCCTTAAAATGGGTATTGGGTTTTTCGAACAAATTCAATTTGTATTTAACATTTAAAATACGCCGAACAGCATCGTCGATACGCCAAACAGGCACTTCACCTTCGTTAACCAGTTCGACCAAGTAATCGCAAAAATCGAAGTTATAAGGAATCATCGACATATCGACTCCAGCATTGATGGCCAATTTAACCGCCTCTTTTTCCGATGATGCCACATGGTCGCGCGTGTAAATGTTCTCGATATCTTGCCAATCGGTGACCACAAAACCAGTAAAACCCAATTCGTCTTTCAACAACTTGGTTAACAAACGGTGACTGGCATGAACGGGCACTCCATTAATTAAGCCCGAGTTGGCCATTAAAGTTAAAGCACCAGCTTTTACAGCTGCTTCGAAAGCAGGCAAGTGGCGTTCGCGCAATTCAATTTCGGGAATCAATGCGGGCGTACGATCTTTACCCGATACGGGTGAGCCATAACCCAAATAGTGCTTGATACACGAAGCAACACGAGTTGGATCGCCAATTTCATTATTATCGCCTTCGTATCCTTTAAGCAGCTCAACACCCATTTGACTGGCCAGGTAAACATCTTCGCCAAACGATTCCCAAATACGTGGGAAGCGGGGATCGCGTCCCATATCAAGAACGGGCGAAAAGTTCCAGGGAATATTTGAAGCACGGGTTTCATAGGCAGTGATCTCGCCGCCTTTACGCACCAATTCGCGATTCCAGCTTGCGGCTTGGCCTATTTGTTGAGGAAAAAACGTAGCTCCTTTAGTGTAAGTCACACCATGAATGGCATCAACACCATAAATAACAGGAATGCCTAAACGGGTTTCATTAACTGCAACATCTTGTATTTGACTAATCATTTCGTACCATAACTCAACCGAGCAAGCTTTTCCGGCGGGAATATTAAGCACTGAACCTACATGATATTCGACAAGCGCTTTACGCAACATTGCCGTATCGATCCGAACCGGTAAAGCAGTATGGTATTGATTTGCGCCAACAGTTATTACATCGGCGGTAATTTGCGCCATTTGCCCTACTTTTTCTTCCAATGTCATTTGTTTTAAAAGCTTCTCAACTTGCGGTATCCGCTCAACCATCGATTCAGCCTTTTCCGTTTTAAGACCATTACATCCTGAAAAAAAAGCCAATACAAAAAGGCTAACAAACAGTAAATTCTTCATGATTATTTGATTGTTAATAGTTAAATATTCTGTGTAAAACACTAAAAAAGTAAAAATTAAACACATTCAAATGCTTTCAGCCTTGTAAGATAATCAGTTTAATGATATTGTAACCTATACAATAGATCAGTAGTCCCGATGGTTTTCGGGATAAGATATGGGTATTGAGACAAATACTAACACTTTGATATTGTATATGTCATACGAATTGATAAGTGTTTTTCAATTTATAAATAATCGACTGGCTATAAAAATATAACGAAATATTGCATTAAAATTATTGTAGCGCTTTTTTAATAATTTCATATTCGAACCCACGCCCTTGGGCAAACCTAATTAGCTTTGCTTTTTTCTCATAATCGGACGCCCCTTTAACCGAACGGCTTTTCTGTTTTAGCATCTCTGTTAGTTTTTCGAAGTACTCATCGTCACCAATCTCGTCGAGGGCATCAAATATAATTTTTTGCTCAATGTTTTTATTCTTTAAGTGATACGCAATTTTAACTCTTCCCCAATGATTAAACCGAAACTTATCGCGAGCAAAAATCACCGCATAACGCTCATCGTTTAAAAAACGTTGTTCCTTAAGTTCATCTATAATTTGCAGGGCATCTTTTTCATCAATTTCCCATTCACTCAATTTCTTTTGAATATCGAAAACACACTTTTCTGACCTGCTGCACAGGGCCATACATTTTGAAAGTGGTCGTTGTAAGCGATTTTCCATATCCAAAGATGAAAAAAATATTTGAAAAAAGTAGGGTGAAACTGAAATGAAACGGATAGAATATAAACAACAGATGTATTCACTTATTTAAATTAATAAATTATGAAAACAAAGATTTTAATTTCCAGCCTAATAATTGCCGGTTTATACCTAAGCAGTTGTAGTGATAATTTGCTCGACACAGCAACAATGAACAGCAACTTCGAAAAAAGTGTTTATATCGAAACCTATTGCCCAGATTCTGTTTTCACAAGCACAATTGATGATTTATCGGCAAGTGATTTTGAAAGTCTTCAGTTTATGAAAGAGGAAGAAAAACTGGCGTACGATGTCTACGTTCATTTTTATACCTTATTTGGCGAGTCAATTTTCAACAAAATTGCCAGTAGTGAAGCAAAACATGGCGATGCGATAAACCGCTTACTTGTTTATTTTAACATTGAAGAACAATCGGCCACCGAAGCCGGACAATTCAACAACACCGATCTACAAGCACTTTACAATCAACTAACTGCAATGGGTGAAGAATCGCTTGAAGCAGCATTATCAATAGGTGCATTAATTGAAGAAACCGATATTGAAGACTTAATAAATAGCATTGCAGAAACAGAAAACAGCGATATTAGAAAAGTATATTCAAATTTATTGAATGGTTCGCGTCATCATCTTAATGCATTTGTAAACACACTGGCATCCAAAGGAGTTGCATATGCACCACAAGTATTATCACAAGAAGATTTTGATGTAATTATGGCTATGGAAAACAGTAAAAATGGAAATGGTCAAGGTCAAGGTCAAAATAATCAGAACAAAAATGAAAACGCTAACAACAACAACAACAACAACAACAACAACAACAACAAAGGAGAAAACGGGCAACACGGGCGAAACGGATCGAGAAACAATTAAATATTCAAAATTAAATATTAAAAAGGTGGACATTAAATTGTCTGCCTTTTTTTATTGATTCAAAAACGACTGATACAAATGGGGCATTTCAATTTGAAAAAAATGCTTTACTTTAGCACAACTAAATATTTTAAACGATGAAGAAACTGATTTTAAGCATTTTTTTGATTACAGCAGGTTTGCTGTCAGTCAATGCACAAAACGTAAACTTAGCAGTTGGGACAAAAGCACCCGACTGGGTATTTACCGATGCCGATGGTAAGGAATTCAGTATGAGTTCATGGCAAGGCAGTGTATTGCAAATTAACTATGTTGATCCCGATGTTTCGGATCTTAACGATGCGGCAAACGATGCCATTAAAAAAGCCAAAGAAGTTGATAAACGCATTGATGGCGAAAAATTCAAAGGTTTTGGAATTGTTGACACTAAATCGACATGGAAACCCAACATGTTGATTCGTACCATTGCCGGTAACAAAGCCAAAAAATTCAACACCACCATTTTATTCGACTACAAAGCCACTTTACAAACGCTATGGGGACTGCCCAAAGACAGTTACACCATGGTAATTATTGATAAAAATAGGGTGTGCCGTGCAATTTACAAAGGAGAAATACCCGAAGGTAAATTCGAAGAAATTATTCAACTGATTATCGAATTAGGAAACGAATAAGCAATATTTTTAATCTTATAACAAATGCGCTTGGATTTTAGTAATCTAAGCGCGTTTTCTTTTTAAATGGTAAGTCAATCGCAAAAAACGAAGTAAGCCTTCTCGTTATTTACTGAAGAAATGACAAATCTCATATCTTCGGTTTATAAACTTCAAAACTACAAGTTTTTCGATGCTTTCATTCCCTTAACTAATTTAAAACAACTACCTTTGCCACCTTTAAAAATACTCAAAACAGTTATTATATGGCAGAGAATAAGATTAATCTCTTTGAAGAGTTTCCCCCGGCAACCAATGCCGAGTGGAAGGCAAGAATAGACGCCGACCTAAAGGGAAGGGATTTTGATAAAACGCTGGTTTGGAGAACCAACGAAGGGTTTAATGTATTACCCTATTACCGTAACGACGATTTGGAAAAGTTACAGTACCTCGACACCCTTCCTGGTCAATTCCCATATACCCGCGGTGTAAAAACCAAAGGTAACGAATGGAATATCCGTCAAGATATTAAAGTAAAAAACATTGAAGAGGCCAATAAAAAAGCACTCGAAATACTCAACAAAGGCGTTAACTCGCTGGGCTTCGTTATTGAAGATTGCAAAGAACCAACCATGGCCAACATGGAGGCATTGTTGAAAGATATTTGCCTCGAAGCCATCGAAGTTAACCTCATTTGCTGCTGCAAAAGCATCTCGTATGCTCGCTTGCTAGCGCAATTCATTAATGGTAAATATGGCACCGATGCCAAAAACATTAAAGCATCAGTAAAAATTGACCCACTGGGCACAATGAACCGCAATGGGAGTTTTGACCAAACAATTTTTGCCGAATTAAAAACTTTAATCGAAGAAAATGCAGCACTGGATAACTTCCGCACTATTTCGGTAAATGGTAAATTTTTACGCGATGCCGGTTCATTAATTACACAAGAACTTGGCTTTTCGTTGGCAATGGGTGCCGAATACCTTACCCGCCTTACCGAAGCCGGTGTAAAAACTGATTTAGCAGCTAAAAACATCAAGTTCAACTTTGGAGTTGGCACCAATTTTTTCATGGAAATTGCCAAGTTACGCGCTGCCCGTTTGTTGTGGGCCAAACTTGTTGAAGCCTACCAACCCGAAAACAATAGTTCGGCAAAAATGGACATTCACAGTGAAAATACCATTTGGAACAAAACAGTTTACGATCCACATGTGAACTTGTTGCGCACACAAACCGAAGCCATGAGCGCCGCACTTGGTGGCACCGACTCAATGAGCGTGTTACCGTTTAATGCTATCTACGAAGAAAGCACTCCTTTTTCGGAAAGAATTGCCCGCAACCAACAAATTCTATTGAAAGAGGAATCGCATTTCGATAAAATTGCCGACCCTGCTGCTGGTTCCTATTACATCGAAACATTAACCGATAAAATTGCTGAACAAGCTTGGAGTGTGTTCCTCGAAATTGAGGATAAGGGAGGTTATATTGAAGCATTCAAAGCCGGATTTATTCAGGAAAAAGTGAATGCGAGTGCTGCAAAACTCGATACAGCAATTGCAACCCGTCGCGAAAACTTACTGGGAACCAACCAGTTTCCTAACTTCGAAGAATACCTGCAAAAGGAATTCGATGCCGAAATATTCAATAAAGAAGTAAGCAAAGCTGACGATGCTATTGCCGAACCACTTGCCCGCTACCGTGGCGCACAAGCTTTTGAACGACTGCGTGCCGCAACTGATGCTTATTCAAAAGAGAACAAACGTCCTCTGGTATTTATGTTAACCATTGGTAGTTTGAATATGCGCAAAGCACGGGCACAGTTTGCCTGTAACTTTTTTGCTGTAGCTGGTTTCGAAGTACAAGAAGGCCAAGGCTACAAAACTGTTGAAGATGGAGTTGCCGACGCTGTAGAGTTTGGTGCCGACATAGTGGTAATTTGCAGCTCGGACGACGAATATGCCGAATTTGCACCTGCCGCTGCCGAAATGCTCATCGACCCCATTATTGTTGTAGCCGGGAACCCCGCCTGCAAAGAAGAGCTAGAAGCAAAAGGCATTACTAACTTCATTCATGTTCGCAGCAATTTGTTGGAAGAATTGAAGTCGTACCAAAAACAGTTAATAAAATAAACACAAAATCATAAGACACAAGACAAGAGACATAAGACAAGAGACGTAAAACAAGAGATAAGACGAACAAGGGAAGAAAGATTGAAGTAATAATGTAAAACCAATTATCATGCATAACTACAAGGAAATTAAAATATGGCAACGTTCCCGAAAATTGGTAAAAGAGATTTATTTGCTGATCAAAAAATATCCAAAAGAAGAAATCTACGGTTTAACATCTCAAATTAGAAGAGCTGCTATTTCAATCCCTGCAAATATTGCAGAAGGTGCAGGAAGAGGAACTGATAAAGATTTTAGCCGTTTTTTGGATATTGCCAGAGGCTCCTTGTTCGAATTGGAAACTTTGATCATTCTTTCAAATGATTTAACATTCATTACAGAATCTTGCAGTATAGAGATACTAGAAAAAACTTCAGAAATACTGCGAATGCTGAATAGTTTTCAAAATAACTTATCTAAATCTAAAGTCTAAAATCTAAAGTCTAAAGTCTAAAATCTTTAAAAGTATGAAACCGAATTTTAAAAATATAAATATTAAAGCCGAAAGCGCTTCTGTTAGTGAACAGGAGTGGGTTGAAAAACAAGGGATTTCAAAGAATTGGGTTACACCCGAGCAAATTCCTGTTAAACCAGTTTACACCAAAGCCGATATCGAAGGCATGGAACACTTGAACTACGCCGCAGGTTTGGCGCCCTATTTACGCGGCCCCTACTCGGGCATGTATGCGTTCCAACCTTGGACCATACGCCAGTATGCAGGTTTTTCGACTGCCGAAGAATCGAACGCATTTTATCGACGCAACTTGGCCGCCGGTCAAAAAGGTTTGTCGGTGGCATTCGATTTGGCCACTCACCGTGGTTACGACAGCGATCACCCACGCGTAACGGGCGACGTTGGTAAAGCTGGTGTGGCCATCGATTCAATTCTCGACATGAAAATTTTGTTCGACCAAATACCCTTGGACAAAATGTCGGTATCGATGACCATGAATGGTGCTGTGCTACCAATTTTGGCTTTCTACATTGTTACCGGATTAGAGCAAGGAGCAACTTTAGAGCAACTGTCGGGAACCATCCAAAACGATATTCTGAAAGAATTTATGGTGCGTAACACTTACATTTACCCTCCTAAATTTTCGATGAAAATTATTGCCGATATTTTCGAATATGCATCGAAAAACATGCCCAAATTCAACTCAATTTCAATTTCGGGCTACCACATGCAAGAAGCTGGTGCCACAGCCGATATCGAAATGGCGTACACCCTGGCCGATGGATTGGAATATCTCCGTGCCGGTATTAACGCAGGCATGGACATTGACACTTTCGCACCACGTTTGTCGTTTTTCTGGGCTATTGGCATGAACCACTTCATGGAAATTGCCAAAATGCGTGCAGCTCGTATGATTTGGGCCAAATTGGTAAAACAATTCAACCCAAAAAACCCCAAATCGATGGCTTTGCGTACCCACTCGCAAACTTCGGGTTGGTCGCTCACCGAACAAGACCCTTACAATAACGTAGGGCGCACCTGTGTTGAAGCCATGGCGGCGGTATTGGGACACACCCAAAGCTTGCACACCAACGCCTTAGACGAAGCCATTGCGCTACCAACCGACACTTCGGCACGTATTGCCCGTAACACTCAAATTTATATTCAACAAGAAACCGAAGTTTGCCGTGAAGTTGACCCATGGGCAGGTTCGTATTATGTTGAAAGCCTCACCAAAGAAATTTACACCAAGGCATGGGCATTAATCGAAGAAGTTGAAAAGCTAGGTGGTATGGCCAAAGCTATTGAAACCGGTGTTCCAAAAATGCGCATCGAAGAAGCTGCAGCTCGCACACAAGGCCGTATTGACTCAGGCTCGCAAACTATTGTTGGCGTAAACAAATACCGTTTAGAAAAAGAAGATCCAATCGACATTCTCGAAATTGACAACACGGCAGTACGTTTATCTCAAATTGAACGTTTAGGGAAATTACGTGCCGAACGCAACGAAAAAGAATGTCAGGCCGCATTAGAAGCCATTTCGAAAGCGGTTGAATCGGGCAAAGGCAACTTGTTGGAATTGGCCGTCGAAGCTGCAAAACAACGCGCTTCGTTGGGCGAAATTTCCGACGCTTGCGAAAAACATGTAGGACGTTATAAAGCTGTAATCAGAACCATTGAAGGCGTGTATTCATCAGAAGCTAAAAACGACGGTGACTTTGCCCAGGCTGCAAAGTTGGTCGAAAAATTTGCCGAATTAGAAGGTCGTCAACCTCGTATCATGATCGCCAAAATGGGGCAAGATGGACACGACCGAGGCGCTAAAGTAGTAGCCACAGGTTATGCCGACCTTGGTTTCGACGTAGATATGGGGCCATTGTTCCAAACCCCCGAAGAAAGTGCCAAGCAAGCCGTTGAAAACGACGTGCATATATTGGGCGTTTCATCGTTGGCAGCAGGGCACAAAACCCTTATTCCATCGGTAATTGCAGAGTTGAAAAAACTGGGACGCGAAGACATTATCGTAATTGCAGGTGGTGTAATCCCTCATCAGGATTATCAATACTTGTACGATGCCGGTGTGGCCGCAATTTTTGGCCCCGGATCGAGCGTTGCTACTGCCGGTAAAAAAATCATGGAAATTTTGATGGAAATACACGACGAACAATAAACACTTTTTATCATTTTCTGTTGGCTCATTAATCAGCTAACAGTTTATAATGAAATCAAAATATTAAGCCCTGTCGGAAACGATGGGGCTTTTTTTGTTGTAAAAGTATAGTGATCAAAATTTGCGATAAAACGGGTTCATACCGATCCAATTATTCACTTCATCGCTTTCTGCTAAATTGCGTTTTAGGCAAAGCTGATTATTTTTCTTCGTTATAGTTTAGTTTAAATGCTCCTTCTTTATAAAACATTGCTTCTCCTAAATCAGACCTAGATTTATCTCTAATCAATTTTATCTCAAAAGTCCCTGTAATTTGTTTCGCTATTGTATCAAACAAATCTATTTTAATCAAATTATTATAGGTTGAATCTATAATGTAGGTGTCCGAGATGGCATCTCCACCAACAATAAAATCCCATTCACAGTAAAAATTTGTCACTGTATTTGATTTCGAAATATCAGTAGTTTTAAAGGTGAAATGTAACTGCTCATCTTGATAATATACAGAATCTCTTTTTACACCAACAATCACAATTTTTTTATCATTTAATGAATAGTTTGCCCAACTACTTGTTGAAATCCACTCGCTATCATTTTTTGTTGCATAAAATGAAGAATCAGTTATGATTTTATTATCATCTTCTTTCTCGCATGAAATCAATGAAATAACAAACAGAATTCCAAGTAAACTAATATTTTTTCTCATTTTTTTTAAGTTTTTTAATATGATGGAATTAAACTCGTTCTGGTTGCGTTGGGTCTTCCAATTTTGCCTAACTATTTATATCGATGAATAAATACGAGTTGGATCTGTGGATATTAAATGTAAGCGTAGCCAAATGCAAAACAACAGAAAGCCAACTGAAGAAACTGATTATCAATCAACATAAGTTTCCTTTAGCACTGACTTTAACTCATTAATCTCTGACTTTGTTAATTGTCCAAAATCTTTAATTATTCTCTGTTTATCAATTGTTCGAATTTGATCTAAAACAATCCACCCCATCTTATTATCATGCTTAATTTTAATTCTAGTTGGATATTTTTTAGAACTTGTTGTCATGGGAGCAATTACAACGGTATTTATATACATATTCATTTCGTTGGGAGAAATAACAACGCACGGTCGGGTCTTCTTAATCTCGCTTCCAAGTGTCGGATCGAGATTAACTAAGATGATTTTATATTGATCTATTCCCATTCTTCAATATTTTCATCTTCAAAAACATCATTAATCAACAATTTGTCATCATCATTTTCGGCCATTTTTTTGAAAGCTTCTTCCCAATCTTTTCGCGGTTGTGATAATGGCTTTATAACGATATGTTCTTTTTCGAGAATTAGCTCAACGGTGTCCTGAATGCCATACTTTTCCAACAAAGTCTTGCTAAGTCGAATTCCCTTTGAATTACCAATTTTTATAACCGAAACTTCCATTGTGTTATTTTCTAAAATGTAATTACAAAGTTACTACATTAGTCGAGATTTCAAACTGGCTCTCAACTAAAATAAATTAAGGCATGGGTTTACGATAATACGAAATACCCGTTCTCAATTTATAATGAACAATGCCTTGTTTGGGAATAAAATCGGCTTCGATAATGCCATTTTCGGCAACATCCGATTCGGCAAACTTCAGTGTAAGCACTTTGGAATACGCGCATCCATTAATGGTTTTACGATTAACAAAACACATACTCGATGGATTTGGATAATCGTTGCTGGTATAGGCATGAGGTATGTTTTCGTTATTGGTGAAATCCCACGAAGCCTGCTGATTCCAGTTCAAACCAATATCGAGTCTTGCAAAATTTAAGGTATTTAGCTCCATTTCGATGTTGTGGTGGCTTGAAAAGGTAGAGTGGTATTTAATCCATTTCCGTTGAAAAACCACATTGCAACCGCACTGATCATCAACAAAGCTTATAATGGTATCGGAAAACTCACTTAGAACAAACGACTCTCTTACACCACTTTCACTTTCCATTAAAAAACTCGTCAAGCTTGAGTCGGGAACCCAATTGGCTTGCTCATTGGATAACAATCTCTCCGAATCGGTTTCATTAACACAACACGATGAGAAAAGCAATAAAAACGCTCCAATGAGACCGTATGATTTACTTATTATCTTCCAATTCATAGTAATCGTTATTGGTAAAGGTAATCAGCTCAATACCATGCTCTTTGGAATAAATAATTTTATCGAACCAAAAAGCAAGGCTATCATCATTTAAGGTGAAATCGAAACCCAATTCAAAGATCCAAACATCTGAATAAGAATGGTTTAAAATGGTGGTATCGCGAAAACTATGCTGAATAAAACTATCGTAGTCGTTATTGTTATTAATCCGAAAATATTTATTGTTCACACTCAGATTAAAATTATACAATGAAATTTCGTTAAAATCATGCAAAGCTGTCGATGAAATTGTGATTTTAAGTTCGGGGTGAACTGATGACAGGCAGGCTTCGATGGTTTCATATTCATAGTACAGGCAGCTCTCTTCACCCAAGCTTTCCCTAGCCATAAATGTAAACACACTATCGACTTTTAGCGTAAACGCATAACCGGTGTTGGTGATAAAATTTAAGGTTTCATTCGTTTGGTATGGGATAATCGACTTCTGGTCTGCCGTTAGAAAAAACTGTTTTTCGAGCTGTGCCTCGCAACAGCCAAAGCTTATTACTAAAAACAAAAAAAAACAGAACAATAACTTTGGGTTTATTTTTAACATGGCATTGAAAGTTAATGAAATCACAAAAAGAATATTCCATGAAAAACTAAATCAAACTATACTAATTACAAACGAATTAAACATTAAAATAGTTGCTTTGCCCTAAATCTTTAACGGTAGATTATATGAGTAGTGGCAAATTGCGGGTTACTTTTCTATCAACCCCTTATGCAGTTTGAGCAAGCTACATACCTTGACATTTAATACATTACTTGCCATTACTTATGCAAATGATATGCGTTTTTGTTAAGCTAATTCTTTCTTTCTTAATCCAAGTTTTGGTTTATTAAGTTTCGTAATTGACTGTCTTACTTTATCTCTTGTTTCAGATTGAAGATAAGTTGGTATTAGGATATTTAGGTTAATTCCTAAAATCCGATGAATAATCACTAAATCTTTTAATGCAAATTGAGACACTCCATTAATCAATTCGCTCATATAAGATTTTGGGTGGTCTAAGATTACTCCTAAATCTTGTTGAGTCATGTCAAACTCTTTAAGTTTTTTTCTTATCGTCTCTTTGCGCTTCTTTATGAACCTCTGTTCTAAACTGATTACTGCCTCTGCTTTCTCTGATTCTTCAATTTTTGAATCTGAAATGTTTTCAAAATCAGACCATTCTCTATCCTCATAATTTTTAATCAAATCACGAAGTTTTTTACGAATAGGCTTTAAACCAGGATTTTCATCAATCATTAAGCGCAATTTACGTTCTAGCAAAGATGCTTTTTGTAAATCGTACTCACTTTCAAGCCTTTCGGTGTTCTCAATGTCTTTTATGTCAAAAATATCATTCATTACCTTTGTTTTAAATCCAACTATTATCTCGCAACCATTTTTTTATCACGTTTCGATTGTTTTTGAATGTCATTTCATAATCATCGTGATTACCAGCCCAAACAATTGTAGCATCTCCATTTTCTTCAAATTCAATCAAAATTAAAGTCCGATGAATATTAATATCAAAAAAGTAAAACGCTCCTCCATAAACACAATCTGCATCAAGTCTTGTTTCAATCAAATCATGAGGATTTTGCCAATTGCTCTTCTCAATATCGCTAATTAATATCTCCACTGATTTAATCAGCTTAGAATTTCCTCGATTTTTTCGAATCAACCTAGCAAAAATATGTTTGTTGATAATTTTCAAAACGTAATCGTTTAATTCATCGATTGCAAAGATAAGTAATTGTTCGGATATAATCAGAACTAAACTATTTTATTTGTAGGCAGAATTTCAATTGTGCAGAACTAGTAAATTTGCACCCTTTTAATGGTTTTTAATGACATCTAAACTTTCAAGACAAAGGGCAATGCTCCTTGCTGATGTAAAAAGTCCGCTGGCTTTAACTAATAACAACAAAAAAATTAATTTACTTCTTATTGGATTCGATATCCCCAAACTTCTTTGCAGCAAACTCGAGAATGAAAGCTACCGTTTCGTCAATGCCTAAAACTGATGAATTAATACAAAGATGGTACGACTCGGCCTTTCCCCATTCTTTATTACTGAAATAATTATAATAGCTTGCCCGCGTTTTATCAGACTTTTCAATCAAATCGAGCGCTTTTTTCTCAGTAATTTCGCGTATCTCTGAAATTCGTTGTACTCGGTCGTTGGTATTGGCACAAATAAAAATATTCAAGCAATTATCGGAGTTTTTTAAAACATAGTCGGCACAACGTCCAATAAATATCGACGATTCTTTTTCGGCCAAGCCCCTAATTACATCGCTTTGAATATTAAACAAGGATTCGTTGCTTAAATAAACGCCCGAATAAACCTCATCGACCAGCGTATTACGAAAACCGAATAAGCCACCAAAAAGGCTATGGCTTGTTTTTTCATCAATGTTTTCAAAAAACTCCTTCCCCAGCCCACTTTCTTCTGAAGCCAGTTGAATAAGTTCTTTATCGAAACAAGGTATTCCCAATTGTTTCGATAACTCTTTTGCTATGGTTAACCCACCGCTACCGGTTTGTCGTCCAATGCTAATAATAAATTTTTCCTCCATGGTTCAACAGTTACAAAGTTTAACTTTTGGCTAATTTATTGTTTGTTTTTGATTGACGGTAATACATTATCAACATATAAAACGCTATTGTACTCGATAAAATATCGGCTAAAGGCATGCTATACCAAACGCCTTTTACACCATAATAAGTTGGTAAAATTAGCAGTCCAGGCAGCAAAAACAAAATTTGACGGGTAAGCGACATAAATATTGCCTTACGCGCTTTACCAATACTTTGGAAAAAGTTAGATACCACCATCTGAAATCCAACCAATGGAAAAAATATCAACACAATACGCAGACCCGATGCCGCAATATCAATCAACTCATTATCGGTGGTAAAAATGGATGCTACCGTTCGGGGAAAAAGCTGTCCAATTGCGAAACCAACCAACATCACTACACTTGCAAGCAATATGGTAAGTTTAAGCACTTGGTTAACCCTATCGATGCGGTTGGCACCGTAATTATAACCAGCAATTGGCTGCATGCCTTGGTTTAAACCCATTACAATCATGGGGAAGAATATCACAATACGGTTAATAATACCGTAAGCTCCAACCGCCAAATCGCCTCCATGCTTAATCAACCGTTGGTTTATAATTACCACAATGGCCGACATGGCCGTGTTCATTAAAAATGGAGCCATCCCAATGGATAAGGAGTCGCGTACAATTTTACGTTTGAGCTTGAAAGTACCCGGCATAAAATGAACGATATTGTCTTTATTGCTGAAAATTTTTATTTGCCAAATCAACATTGAAATTTGCGCAATGACTGTTGCCACAGCTGCACCGCGTATTCCCCATTTAAACCAAAAAATAAAAATAGCGGTAAGTATTACGTTGATGATTATTGAATAAATGGTGGCATACATCGATACCTTTGGTTTTCCGGTTGCCCGCAACAGGGCATTCAAACCAAAATATAAATGAGTAATTACATTTCCACAAGTAATAATAAGCATGTAATCGCGGGCGTATTGAATGGTGTTTTCGCTTGCACCAAAGAAGTATAAAATAGGGTTAAGAAAAAGCAACACCACCACCATATAAGCTAAACCAAAAACCAGGTTGAGCACAAAAACGTTGCCCAATATTTTATTGGCTGTTGCATAATCTTTTTGCCCCAACCTTAACGACATCAACGTGGCTGCACCAACACCTACCAAAGTACCAAAGGCAGCTGAAAGGTTCATTAGCGGAAACGTAATGGCTAAGCCCGAAATGGCAAGCGCACCAACTCCCTGACCAATAAAAATACTATCGGTAATGTTGTACAACGACGAAGCCGTCATGGCAATTACCGAAGGAATAGCATATTGTAATAATAATTGCCATACACTTTTAACCCCAAGTGCAATGGTTGTTTCTTTTTGATCCATATTGTAAATAAAAAATATTTTTGACGAAGGTCAGTATAAACAAGCGTTGCCGTTTTTATGAGTGCATTCTTATTGAAACAAAATGCAGTTGTTGCAAACTAAAAACTTCACAAAACCCACAACAAAATTCTCACATTGTTGTCATGACATTAAATTTTTCTGTTAGTAAATATACAAAATCTTGAAATAATAATTTGGCTGATGATTTTTCAATAAAATTCAGATATTACAAATAAATGTCACCATCAATTCCATGTAAACAAAACGTTTGACCTCAACTAAGGTAAAACCGAACTACAACAACAAGGCCGATACTTTTTTTAACGCCACCACAAAAGCATCAATTTCGTCTTTCGTATTGTAAATAGCGAATGATGCACGCACGGTGCCCTGAATCCCAAAATGATCCATCACTGGCTCAGCACAATGATGACCTGTACGCACAGCAAAGCCCATTTTATCGAGGAACATGCCCATATCGTAGGGATGAATATTGTTCACAAGAAAAGAAATTACGCCCGATTGGTTTTCGGTTTCACCAAAAAAACGAATCCCTTCGATGGTCTTAAACTGTTTGTAAGCATATTCGAGCAATTCGTGTTCATAAGCCATAATGTTGTCAAAACCTATATTGTTAAGGTAATCGATGGCAGCTCCCAAACCAATAATTTGTGCAAAATTGGGTGTACCAGCCTCAAATTTATAAGGAATAACATTAAAAGTGGTTTTTACGAATTTCACCGTTTCAATCATTTCGCCGCCACCCAGAAAAGGAGGCATTTGTTCGAGCCACTTCCGTTTTCCATATAATGCACCAACGCCAGTTGGTCCATACATTTTATGTCCCGAAAACACTAAAAAATCACAATCGAGTTGCTGAACATCAACTTTGAAATGCTGTATGGCCTGCGCCGCATCAACCAATACCGGAACATTTTTCGAATGGGCAATATCGATAATTTCTTGCACAGGATTCACCACACCCATCACATTCGAAATAAGTGTTACGGCTACTATTCTTGTTTTTTCGTTAATGAGTTCAGGTAACTTCTCAACCATTAATCGGCCATTATGGTCAAAAGGAAGCACTTTTAATGTCGCTTTTTTGCGCCCGCAAACCAATTGCCACGGCACAATGTTGGCATGATGCTCCATTTCGGAAACAATCACTTCGTCGCCTTGGTGAATAAACGCTTCGGCAAACGAATAAGCAACCAGGTTAATACTTTCGGTCGCATTACGGGTAAAAATAATTTCTTCGCGCTCGGGGGTATTGAGAAGCTGTTGTACTTTGTCGCGCACGGACTCAATGGCCTCGGTGGTTTGATTGCTCATGTAGTGTGAGCCCCTGTGAGGGTTGCCATTAAAATCACGGTAAATTTGCTCTTCGGCCTGCAAAACCTGTAACGGCCGATAGGTGGTAGCCGCGTTATCGAAATAAACGTAGGGCTTGTTATAAACCAACTTCTGAATAATGGGAAAATGGCTTCTGATTTTATTTACATCAATACTCATGCTGCGAATTTAATGTAAAATAGCTAAAGTTATTTTATATGGAGCATGATTTAAAATGGATCGCTAGTCCCAATGGTTTTCGGGATTAGATATTAGTATTGAGACAAAATGTGTCAATGCCTAAATAACGTTGACCACTAAAACCAGTATTGACGATAAAATTGAAGGATCTGAAATGGGTATTGACGATTATATCGGTTAGTGAAATTGCCAAAAAATCGGGTTTTCAAAGCCTGAGTAATTTCAGAAAAAGCTTTAAAAACGAATTTAACAAAACCTCATCCGAGACACAGAAAGGGCAATAAATATCTATTTTCTTTTTATGTCGGCGCCACTCGAAGCATTAATGTTTTGTCTTTGCGGGTTGCCGTAAAAAACGATACCACTGCCGCTACTGGCTTTGGCATCAATACTTTCAGTCACAGTTGCAATAATATCGCTACCGCTCGATGCGTTTAACTCACAGGTATTGGCAACCAGTCCTTTTGCATTAATGTTGGAGCCGCTGCTGGCATTGGCGTTTAAATTTCCGGCCTTTCCTTTAAGCAAAATATTGGCGCCGCTACTGGCTTTAGCATTAACATTACCAACTATTGTTTCAAGTTTAATATCGGCAGCACTGCTGGCATTTAGTCGCAATTGGTCGGTAATAATTAATGTTTCGCCAAAAACATCGGCGCCCGAAGAGGCTTCAATTTTGTTCAGTGCAGTAAAATTTACATAGACGTTTAACACCTTCGATTTCCTGATATCACAATCGATATAGCATTTCAAGGTTGAACCGTCGACTCTAACAATTACGCATTCCTGGAGGTTTTCGTCGGCTTCAACCACCACTTTATTTTCATTTCCCTGAAAAAGGTAAACACTAACACCGCTGCTGGCAATTATCCCATTAAACGATTGTACCTCGCGTGTTTGTTTAATTACATGGCCGTTGCCCCTGACTGATTTTCTCCAAAAATCGGCATTCGAATTGAGTGACACCAACATGGCAAATAATACGAGTATAAAAGGAAATAAATTCTTCATAATTTGAATATATTTTTGTTGTTTATTCTTGTTTTATGGTAATTCACCTTTAAAACTATTTTCAGATAAGACGAAAGTAGGTCGATTATGTTACAACAAACGTGTAAATACTGCAAATGTTGGGTTTTTGTCGGTAGATTACTAATTATTGCCAATTGATGAAAGATATCGGTACGGCAAAAATGGCTACAACAAATGAAGGTGAAATAATTTTCTCACCTATTCAATAAATGTAGAAAATGGAATGGCAATTGCTTTAGGTAAAAAAAATAAATACAATGAAGAAGTTGAGAATAATAATTCTGATACTGGTGATTTTAAAAACGGCCATGGCTCAAACTAGTCCTGAGAATTTCTCGTTCGACCTAAAGTTTGGTTTTATAAAGGGTGGAGAAGCGACTTTTGTTGCTCGTGACACCATAATTGATGGCGATTCGAAATTGCATGTCACATTGCATGCCTTCACAACGGGCTTTGCTAAATTGCTGTATGGTGTCGACGATCGGTTCGAAAGCGTTATTTCGACCGACAATTTATTGCCACTTTATTCAACAAAGTATTTGCAGGAACAAAAATACCGATTCTATAATATGGTTAAATATTACCACGATGAAGATAAAGTGCACAGCGAACGTTCGGGTTGGTACTTTGTTGACGACGGTATTTGCGATGTATCGTCGATGGTTTATAACCTTCGCCACTCGGGAAAAATCGAAAATTTAAAGTTGAAACAAATAATTGAGATGCCATTTTGGGATACCGACGAGTGGTACATTTTGAAAATGCAGTTCACGGGTATTGAAAAGGTAAAAACCAGGTTGGGAACCTTTGATTGTATCCGATTAGAGCCCTTGGAGGTATCGGGCAGGTTTTTCAATAAGAAGAACCCCATGAATATTTGGATTACAAACGATGTTCGAAAATTACCGGTATTGATGGAGTTGAATTTTACTATCGGTTCGGTGAGGTGCGAATTAAAACAAGCTGATTCGAAGTGATATGTCTTTTGATTTTCATTTTTTCGCAAAGCTATTTTAAAAGTGCGCTTTTTAATTTTGAAGTGATTACCTGTTTATAATAACGGACATAAAACCAGAAGTTCGATCACAGTGAAGGTGAATTTTCTGCCGAATCTCTTGTTTTATAAACCTTTAAATTCTTTGGTTTTTATTAATTTTATATGAAAAGAGCTGTTTTTACAGCTTCTAAAGTCTGTTCTGTAAAAGGCTGAATGGCTTGCATGTTGCTTATTAGTAGTTGTTTGCTGAAATGTTTCGACTGGTTTCGATCTACCTCTAAACATGTTCGTTTCAGAATATCGTTTATTTTTATAATTTTTTATACTTTTGTACTGCAAAAATTAATAATACATTTTAAGAGAAAACGATGGCAAATACCGCAGATATTAAAAATGGTTTGTGTATTGAATACAACGATCAATTATTTTCAGTCGTGCAATTTCAACATGTTAAGCCCGGTAAGGGTGGCGCATTTGTTCGCACAAAACTAAAAAATCTTAAAACCGGGAAAGTAATTGAAAACACTTTCAACGCGGGAGTTAAAATCAACATCGTACGTATTGAGCGTCGTGCATATCAATATCTGTATAAAGATGATATGGGATTTAATTTCATGCATACCGAAACTTTCGAGCAAATTGTTATTGCTGAAGAATTAATCGATAACCCTGGTTTGATGAAAGAAGGAGCCGTTGTGGAAATCAACTTTCATGCTGAGACTGAAACCCCGCTTACCCTCGAAATGGCTCCTTTTGTTGAACTCGAAGTAACTTACTCTGAGCCAGGCGATAAAGGTAATACCGCCAGTTCAACTGCTTTAAAACCCGCAACGCTCGAAACTGGTGCCCAGATTATGGTGCCAATGTTTATTAATACCGGCGATATTATTAAGGTTGATACCCGCGATAATTCGTATTCAGAACGCGTAAAAAAATAATTAAAGCTCATAAAGTCATCAAAAATCGATGACTTTATCTTTTTGTATATTTGCCTTTCAATAATAACTTAAACCGGAAAGTAATGGGATCATTCGATAATGGAGCTAATAAAAAGGATATTAACAGAGAAACCATTTTACAAATAGCTCAGGATATTTTCAGTAAATACGGTTATAAGAAAACTACACTCGACGATATTGCCAACGCAGTACGGAAGGGTAAAAGTTCTCTTTATTACTATTTTAACAGCAAAGAAGATTTGTTCCAGGCTGTAATTGTAAAGGAGGTTGATGTATTGAAACAAGCCCTCGAAAAGGTCGTTTTTAGGTCGCTCGATCCGGAAGAAAAATTGAGAGAGTACATTTTGACTAAACTGACTACTTTTCGCGAACTGTCTAACTTGTACAACGCCCTCGAAAACGATGTAACTGCCATTGGCTTTATCGAAGAGATTAAAGAGAAGAGTCAAAAGGAAGAAATTAGGATGATTAAACGAATTTTGATTGAGGGCGTTCGTCGTGAAAGATTTCATGTAGAAGACCTTAATTTAGCTGCCATTGGCATCACACAGGCCATGCGTGGGCTCGAAATGCCGCTTTCAACTGGTAGCCATCACGAAATCAACCTCGAAATGTCGGTCGATAATTTCGTAAGCATATTGTGTTATGGAATTATGCGAAGAGATTAATAATTGGTTCAATAATTAGTAGATCGTTAGATTACTAGATATTAGTATTAAAGCAAGACGAAATGTGTCGATAATATGCTATTCGGCAGACACAAACAAAAATGCAACAAACTATTAAACAGTTAACATGCATAAAAAACTGCCAACCAATATTAAAAAGTGGACAATAAATTAACTGACGTAAATACAAATACGCAGACTGAAAAAATAGATTTTCTGCCCAAATTAGTTGAGCAACTTGAGAATTTAATCGAGCAGGATATTAATCTTCCATTTCATATTAAAGAAATCAAAGACAATGGATTTTTAATTAATGTAAAAGGACTTCTTGCTTTTCTTTCATTCGGATACATGCCATGGAGATACAAAGACAAAAAAAATTGGACTGCTGTTTTTAAAAGTATAAAAGGCAAACAATTTTATGGTAAGGTTCATGAACTTCAAAAAGACCCCTTGTTTATAATTTTTAATGCACAGATTCCTCAATTCAAACCAGTTGATTTGACAATTGGAGAAAAATACAAAGGGATAGTAATAAAAACATACAGACAATCAATATTAATTGATATCGGACATCATTTCTGTTGGAAATGTGGATCGATAAAAGGGATGTTGTCAAAATCTAATTTTTCTACCGATCAAAAAATATCAAAGATAAATATAGGCGATGAGATTGAAACTATATTTTGGGAACTGAACGAATACGGTCAATATGTATTTAACAACGACATTTACGAGATAAATTGGTGCGTATGTAATCCCTATGATTTGCTCGGTAAAATTGTAAAAGCAAAGATTAGTCTAAAGAATGAAACTATTGAACTGGACATTGACAAAACATTTAAAGGCAAATTAGAAAGTTTAGATGAAAGTTATCCATCCAAAAGACCAGGAGAGATTAAGCAACTTAAAAAGAGATTAAAAAAAGGTAATTCGATTTCGTGTGAAGTAATTAAAGTTGTGGACAATGAACATTATTTAGTTTGTAAATGGATTCCAGAGTTAGATTCCAATCATGTACTAGATAATTCGATTTTCAATAAAATTGACGACCATGTTATTTCTAAATTATCATCAATAATTGTAGATTAGATTTTTAATTTAACAAATAAAAAA
>DATERL010000101.1:0-13284 GCA_035271585.1 Prolixibacteraceae bacterium | reverse complement strand
ATCGAGAATAATATTCATGTTGATGCCGGATTGGCCATAAAAGCAGAGGCTTGGAGTCGTGAGTCGAAAAGTGTGATATGGTTTGCTAACAGTAACGAGGTATTGGGTGTTATTGCAGTGGCCGACCAAATTAAAAACACTTCGGAAAGTGCAATTTTACAGTTAAAAGAAATGGGTGTAGAGGTGTATATGCTCACGGGTGACAATGAAAGCACCGCGGCTTCAATTGCCAATAAGGTGGGAATTGTGAATTACTTGGCCGAAGTAATGCCGGTGCAAAAAGCTGAGTTTATTAAGCACTTGCAAGCCAAAGGAAAGATTGTGGCGATGGTGGGCGATGGCATCAATGACAGTACCGCGCTGGCTCAAGCCGATGTTAGCATAGCCATGGGGCAGGGTAGCGATATCGCTATGGATGTGGCGGCCATGACCATTATATCATCCGACCTTAATAAAATACCAATGGCCATTCGCTTATCGAAGCAAACGGTAAAAACCATACGGCAGAATTTGTTTTGGGCTTTTGTTTATAACATAATTGGAATTCCGCTTGCAGCAGGAGTGCTGTTTCCCTTTACCGGGTTTTTGCTAAACCCCATGATTGCGGGTGCGGCTATGGCCCTCAGTAGCGTGAGCGTTGTTAGCAATAGCTTACGATTGAAATGGACACGCTAATAGTTTTGTTTTTAGGATGAGAAGCATGGATCTTACCTTCGTCCTATTCAATAATGTTTGTCCAAAAATTCCATGAATTTTCACAAATTATTTTTTTTATTTCTTTGTGTTAATTCGTGTAATTCGTGGATAATTATTTTTTTTATTTTTTCTTTATCCTTTATACAAATTCGCGTAATCTGTGGGCAATTTTTTTATTTCTTTGTGCAAATTTGTGTAATTCGTGGATGTATTTTTCTTTATCTTCCATAAATTTTCACAAATCACCTTTGGCATACTCAATAATGTTTGTCCACAAATTGAACAAATTTCCACAAATTATTTTTTTTATTTCTTTGTGTTAATTCGTGTAATTCGTGGACAATATTTTTTTATTCTTTCTTTTTTCTTTGTGTAAATTTGTGTAATTTGTGGACAGTTTTTTCTTTGTTTTTTACAATTTGCGGATAGCTTTTTTCTTTATCCTTTGTGTAAATCTGTAAATTAGCTTCGTTGCTATTGATTTTTGCAGTACCAACGGTAAAGTTCTTCGATACCATTGTCAATTTCAATCTTATGATGCCAACCAAGGGCATGGATTTTTGATGGATCGGTGAGTTTTTTCATAGTGCCATCGGGTTTTGAAGTATCGAAAACTAAATTGCCCTTAAATCCAACTTTTTCTTTAATGAGTTCGGCAACTTGTTTAATGCTTACCTCTTTACCAGTTCCAATGTTGATGTGGGTGTTGCGTATTTCTAAAGGCTCTGCTATCGTATTGGTGGCTGAGCTTGTCGAAGCCACATCATCAAAATTCACATGCTCCATTACATAAACACAGGCTTCCGCCATTTCTTCGCTCCAAAGAAATTCACGCATTGGTGCGCCTGAGCCCCAAATTTCGACGGTCACCTTAGTTTTTCCCGAAGGGGTAAAAATGCCATATTTCGAAAGTACTGCAATAATACTTTCTCTTGAAGCTCTACCTTCGATATTTTCAATTGGTCTTTTATTTAAGTCTGCTTGTATGGCTTCCCAGTTATTTTCTTCTAAACATTTTCCCAAATGTATTTTACGAACCAGCGCAGGCAATACATGCGATGTTTCTAAATTAAAATTATCGTTTGGCCCATACAGGTTGGTGGGCATCACACTCAGGAAATTGGTGCCGTATTGCAGGTTATAGCTTTCGCACATTTTAATACCAGCAATTTTTGCAATGGCATAGGGCTCGTTGGTATATTCTAATGGAGAAGTGAGCAGACAATTTTCGGGCATGGGCTGTGGGGCCTCTTTAGGGTAGATACAGGTACTTCCTAAAAACAGCAATTTCTTTACCCCATGAACATAAGCGTTATGGATGACATTATTCTGAATCATCAGATTCTCATAAATAAATTGTCCCCGGTAAGTGTTGTTGGCAACAATTCCACCTACTTTTGCCGCTGCCAATATTACGTACTCCGGCTTTTCGTTTGCAAAGAATTGATTTACCGCATTGGCATCCATCAGGTTTAATTCTTCGGATGTTCGCCCAATTAGCTTGGTATATCCTTTTTTTAGAAGTGTTTTCCACAAGGCTGAACCCACAAGGCCTTTATGACCTGCGATGTATATTTTGCTGTATTTTTTCATTATCCTTAAATTTTAATTTATGGATTGTAGTGACCACAAATTGCACAAATTTCCACAAATTAATTTTTTTATTTTATTTTTTTCTTTGTGTTAATTCGTGTAATTCGTGGATAATATTTTTTTTATTTTTTCTTTATCCTTTATACAAATTCGCGTAATCTGTGGGCAATTTTTTTATTTCTTTGTGTAAATTTGCGTAATTCGTGGATGTATTTTTCTTTATCTTCCATAAATTTTCACAAATCACCTTTGGCATATTCAATAATGTTTGTCCACAAATTGCACAAATTTCCACAAATTATTTTTTATTTTTCTTTGTGTTAATTCGTGTAATTCGTGGACAATATTTTTTTTATTTTTTCTTTATCCTTTATACAAATTTGCGTAATCTGTGGATAGCTTTTTTCTTTATCCTTTGTGTAAATTTGTGTAATTCGTGGACAATATTTTTTCTTTATCCTTTATATAAATTCGCGTAATCTGTGGGCAATTTTTTTATTTCTTTGTGTAAATTTGCGTAATTCGTGGATGTACTTTTCTTTATCTTCCATGAATTTTTACAAATCACCTTTGGCATACTCAATAATGTTTGTCCACAAATTGCACAAATTTCCACAAATTATTTTTTATTTTTCTTTGTGCTAATTCGTGTAATCTGTGGATAATTATTTTTTTAATATATAATTCGTGATCAAAGAATTACGCGTTTGTACTCTAATGATTCAGCTCCGAAATTAATAATTAAGCCCAATCTCTTTTTAGTCGCTTTAAGGTAATTAATGATTTGATTGTAACAACTTTCGTTTAATTCTGAAATCGCCTTCAATTCTACAATGATCTTATCATAACAGATAAAATCAGCTTGATACTTTTTCTTTAATATTTGATTTTTATATTGGATGGATAGTTGAGATTCTCTTTCGTAAGGTAAAGCATTGTTTTTAAATTCAATTTCTAGGGCTTCTTGATAAACTGCTTCCAAAAAACCTTTACCGAGTTCCTTATGTACTTCCATTGCACATCCAATAATCTGATAACATTCTTCTTTATAAATGTATTCAGTGGGATAAATTAGAGGCATATTTTTGTGTTTTAGTTTATTATTATGGCTTTTGGCATACTCAATAATGTTTGTCCATAAATTGCACAAATTTTCACAAATTATTTTTTTTATTCTTTTTTTTTCTTTGTGTAAATTTGTGTAATCTGTGGACAATTATTTTCTTTTTTTGTTTTTCTTTTTTGTGTTAATTTGTGTAATTCGTGGACATTCTTTTTTTTATTCTTTTTTTTTTCTTTGTGTAAATTTGTGTAATCTGTGGACAATTATTTTCTTTTTTTGTTTTTCTTTTTTGTGTTAATTTGTGTAATTCGTGGACAATATTTTTTCTTTATCCTTTATACAAATTTGCGTAATCTATGGATAATATTTTTTTTTTTCTTTGTGTAACTCGTGTACAATGGTTTACTCAAAATAGTTCATCACATGATACCCGCCCTCTTTCAAGTAGCTTTCTTTTTGCATCAGTTTTACATCGCTTTCCATCATTTCGGCAATAAGTGCGGGTAAATCGTACTTAGGTTTCCATCCTAATACTGTATTCGATTTTGTGGGGTCGCCAATAAGCAGATCGACCTCAGTGGGGCGGTAGTAGCGTTGGTCAACACCAATCAAAACCTCCTTAGCGGCGGCACGGGTAATAATTTGATCGAGGTATTTATCGCCCACTTTCTCAACAAAAAGATCCTGATCAACGTCAACCAATACTCCAATTTCGTCGGCATTTTCGCCCCTGAATTCGATGTGTAAGCCAATTTCCTGCGCTGCCATATCAATAAAGTCGCGAATGGTGGTGGTGATACCGGTAGCAATTACGTAATCATCGGGCTTGTTTTGTTGCAAAATGAGGTACATGGCGCGAATGTAATCTTTGGCATGACCCCAGTCACGTTTGCTCGACAGGTTGCCCATGAACACGCTTTCCTGCATGCCCAATGCAATGCGCGACAGTGCCCGTGTTACTTTGCGGGTAACAAATGTTTCGCCCCTGATGGGCGATTCGTGGTTGAACAGTATCCCATTGCTGGCGTGCATTCCGTAGGCTTCGCGATAGTTTACCGTAATCCAATAAGCATACATTTTAGCTACAGCATAGGGAGAGCGAGGGTAGAAGGGCGTTTTTTCGCTCTGAGGTACTTGTTGTACCAAACCGTAAAGCTCCGATGTGGAAGCCTGGTAAATGCGAGTTTTCTTAGTTAATCCCAACAAGCGAACAGCCTCTAAAATACGGAGTGTTCCCATCCCATCAACATTGGCCACATATTCAGGCGTTTCGAAGCTTACGGCCACGTGGCTCATGGCGGCCAGATTATAAATCTCGTCGGGTTGCACTTCCTGAATAATACGGGTAATGTTCATGCTATCGGTGAGGTCGCCGTAGTGAAGTATTAAGTTGGGGCTTTCCACATGTGGATCCTGATAAATATGATCAATCCGTTCGGTATTAAAGGATGAAGCCCGGCGTTTTATACCGTGAACTATATAGCCTTTTTTCAACAAATATTCGGCCAAATAAGCGCCGTCTTGACCTGTTATTCCGGTTATTAATGCAGTTTTTTGAGACATGCTTTTATGTTTTTTATGTAATTTTTTTACTAATGTAATACTTTTTCAGAATGACACACATTATATTGTCCCGCTGGTGCGCAATTGTATCGCGTTCCATCTAAGAATAACCACACGATACAATTCCCGTTATCGGGACAAGCAGTGCGGGAGCCGGGTTGCCATTAAAACATCTTTACTTTATTGTTTCCAATTCATTTTTTATAAGCGAATAAATTTCAACTGCGAAGTCATAAAACATTTGTGCCTGTTTTGGTGTTGGCTTTCCTTCAGGCAAAAGACCAAACCCACCAGGATAGCTTGACTCAATATAAAGACTGTCCAAGGCTATAATAAGATCATCATTGAAATGAATATCGATGAACGAAGAGCATAAATCAAATAGTTTACTTAATGAATGTATCTTAGGAACTCTTTCTTCATTTTCTTCGATTAATGCTTTTAACGACTTTTCTATTGCTTGTTGTGAGTGGAACAACATGTCCGGTAAGTCGGTCATTTTGAATAATCAGTGTGATGCTTTCAATATCTAAAATTGCAGCTTCAAGCCATTTCTTAGTAATTTCTCTCATGGTTGTATCAAATCAGAACAATTCCTTTTTGCATTATTTCCTTTGAAAAAGAACTCCCCAATGCTATGAATTTATGGTGAACGGGTAGGGTATGAACGATAATGTCTGAAGCATATTTTTTTCTGAATTTGCTTAGTGCTTGGTAAACTCTTTTCTTTACCTGAAAGTTTTCCTCGAAGTTCTGAGGTATAATGTTTTCTTTGGTAACGATATATAAATCGATATCGCTGTCAGTATTGGGTATTCCATAGGCAAAACTGCCAAACAGAATAACTATCTCGGGATCAATTGGACGTAAAAATTCAATAATCTCGTTTTTTACTGATTCGGATAGCATATTTCTAAAATTTATATTTGAAGATAAAGATAAAGATAAAAATTAAAGAACCAAGGTTCCAATTTTCGATATAAATTAAAATCAGATAATTTGGTTTTGTATTTTTCATTTGGCATTTAAGTAATAGCATTATCAGCCTTAAGGGCTGAGGTACTGCCTGTCCCGTTTGGTGGGAGATTGAAAATTCGTTATCGGGACAAGCAGTGCGGGAGCCGGGGGAAATTACTGAATGCATAGGCAAGCTCAGTAGGCCTTACACGGTTTTTGCTGGTGCGTGTGGTTTTGTCTTTTGTTCCAAAAGAGGAACGCGATACAATTGCGCACCAGCGGAGGGTGGCTTTCACAACAATCATTGTCCGAACAGGATTAGCAAGTATGTAGTTTATGCTTTGGTCTATCATCTTGTTGCTGTGCAACTGTATTGACTGGCATTGTTCTTTCCATAACTTATTTACCCAATGAGGCCAATGATATTACATTTACACCGTCAGTTCGGGTAAAACTCATGCCTGTTCCGGTTATAATATTCAATGATACAGGTTTTCTAAATTTTTTCTCATCAACCAGTTTGTTGAATTTTAGCAGGTTGTTTGCAGCTTCATCGAGCATGCCTATTCCTAGTTTAACTTCAAAGGCAGCCCATATCCCGCCACTTTGTTGTATGATGGCATCTATTTCTAAACCACTTGAATCTCTATAATGAAAAATTTCGGCATCGTTTGCCTGAGCGTACATTTTAAGTTCATGATATACAAGTGATTCAAATAAGAATCCGCAATATTTCAAATCGTTCATCAAGCTGTTTTTATCTAACTTTAATGCAGCAATTGCAAGCGAAACATCGCAAAAATGCCGTTTGGGAGATTTGCGTAATGAACTGGACGAACGTATGTGTGTGTTAAAAGCGGGTTGCTCTTCAAATATCAATAATTGCGACAATGCATTCAGGTAATCAATAATGGTAGGGCGCGATAAATCTGCATCTTCAACTGTTTTAATATCTTTTTCTAAAGTAGAGTTATCAACTAAAGTTGCAATATTCCGGGCAAGAGAACGAAGCAATGAACGAACTCTTTGAGGATCACGTTTCACATTTGATACCCGGCTCATGTCTGTTTCTGCTAACAAATCGACATATCCTCTGTTTAATAAAATCGCTTCATGAAGAGAAGTGTTCAGCAATGCGGGCCAGCCTCCTTTAATCATTCTTTCAATAATCAATTCAACGGTTAGATCATTGTCTGAATAGGCAATTGCGTTGCCATGCAATAATGCATTGAGGCTTACAACACCTGTCGAATAGCCCATTTCTTGCCATGACATGGTCTGCATTTCAACAATAGTAAATCGTCCAGCTCCGCTATGCAATTTTATTTCTTCTTCGGGATTTGCCGAGCCTGTCAAAATAAATTGAGCTTTCTTTTTTCTGTCATCCACTTCGTGCCTGACATAATTCCATAACTTAGGTTGTTCTTGCCACTCATCTATTAATCGTGGTGTTTTTCCTTCCAGTAAAATTTTTGGATTAATACTCATTACCACGGGTACTTGTTCGTCCCTGTCAACTTGAAGTATGCTTTTTGCAAATTGTTTGGCAGTTTCTGTTTTTCCACATGATTTAGGACCTTTAATTAATAAAGCGCCGGAAGCTTGCAGTTTTTGCCTTATTTCTTCTTCTATTATTCGGGTATAGTACTTCATAAATGCTTCATTTATAGTGTAAAGATAAGATATTTTCTATCGTTTTACACTTTTAAGGGTTTTTGTTTTACACATTAGTGAAGTTTTACCTTACATATTATGGATGTTTTGTTTTACACTTTAACGAAAAAGCACTGGTTGCGTAGGTTCAAAGGAGCTTATGGTTTGTTGTTTAGAACGACTGGTATGTGTTGCTTCCCGATGCTCGGAACTGGCTGGTTTTCGCTGCGCTCAAACGATAGTGGCATTGGAGGGGTTAACATGTTCCCATAGTCTACGTTTTAGGTCGTTTGTAACTCCTTTATAAAGTACTGTTTTATTTTTGTTGGTGAGTACGTAAACCTAGTAGGTTTTAATTGATAGTTGTTTTGTGTGTCATTGCGATCCCTGTCCGTCAGCTGACGGATCGTCCTCGTTCCTCGTCTTCGCAATGACGGCTCACGGTCGCAATGTTGCTATTCCCTTAGCGGTGCGCGATTGTATCGCGTTCCTTTAGCGGTGCGCAATTATATCGCATTCCTTTCTTTAAAATAACAAACCACACGATGCAATTTCCGTTATTGGGATAAGCAGTGCGGGAGCGGGGGATGCGCTCAATATTGTTGCTAACCAACCGCCACAATATATAGGATTATAAATCCTTGGCCAGGGAGCGCGTACACGATGTACATCGGTACGCACTAGCCGGAGGATAAAAGCTTCGGGCTCTTGATAGGCGGAACGGATGAATGATGTTATATTAGAAAATTTCTTCATGTTAAAATTCTTTCTAAATCGTTAATTTGTGTCTTAAATTTTAGTGGGTTGTCTTTTTTTATTATTTCGATATTTTTCAGTTTCCAGGCAATTCCTGGAAATATACTCCAATCTTCATATAACCATTCCGGTTCTCCCTTGGCAACACTCAATATCATTTTCTTTTGGGTGTCGGAGAGTTTCTTATCGATTGTTGTGATTAATCGATCTCTTTCAAAATCAAATAATTGAAGGTTGAAAGGAGTTTCTGTCATTCCTTTAAAGCGACTTTCAATTACATTGGCTTGATTAATGAGATTTGGCCTTAGCAGCTCGGCAAATGGTCGATTACTGCTTAATAAACAAAATAGAAAACCTTTCATTATTCGATCCGTTAACCCAATGTTATTTAGCATTTGCATTGTGTCGAATATATCGCGGGGGTGTTGTTGGTCGAGTGCAGCTAACATTTTGCCTCCGAATAATTGATGAATGGGGACTAAGTTCATCTCAAAAAATGTATTGAATCTTACCTGTGCTGCATTGCATAAAATATGTGGTTCTGCCCGGTCTATTATTCCACGGTTGATTGTATTTACTTCAATCTTGATTTCGTTATTTTCAATCCGACAGAACAATTTTTCTTCATTATCTTCAGCGTTCTTTGAGCGGATTTGGATTGAAGGAATCGTTTTTTGCAGCTTCCCGGAAAGCTTATTTAGCAAGAGCGATATGCTGCGAAGGTCGTTGGTGCGATTATCGATAGGAATGTATGTTAAGTCGATATCGACCGATAACCGTGGCATGTTGTGATAAAACAGGTTGATGGCAGTGCCCCCGTGAAGGGCAAATTCTTCAATTTTTGATATTTCGGGGGCAACGCGTAAAAGCAATTCAACCTGTTTGACGAAACGTTCTTCCATTATGCTAAGCTTTTAGGCAGCGTTATCTGATATTTTGCTATCCATTTCCCCTGCTTTACAATGCTTCTTTTCCCCTTACCGAGGTTGATTTTTTCTGTTGACAGGTATTTAAACCATGTATGGTTTGCTTTTTCGGCAAAATACAAAAAAAGACGTTTGGCTTTTACCGATCTGCATTTTTCGAGCAGTTCTTGTACTATTTCGGGTTGCAGTGCGTTTAATCCTTCCATAATAAGCCATGCTTCTTCGAGATCGAAACGGGCAGGAGCCAATTCAAGGCATTCGAGCATTGCCCTTGCTGAATTTGATACTTTAATTGCATAGTTATTTGTTTCGTAGTTAGTTAGTGCTAGCTCGGGAGGTAGCATGTTTGAGCGTGTTAGTTCGAAGGTATTCCAATATTTAGAAAACCAAGCTGGTAACTTAAAACCTTGTGGTGCAAATAGGGCTGTTGTATTTTGCCCCATTTCAATGTAATGTGCGAAGCCAAGCAAAGCCAATGATGAATGTCCACCAATATGAATATTTTTTTTTGCTTGCGATTGCATAGCATAAAGTGCCCCGAAAAGGTCAACTTCGTCGCCTTTTCTTTTAAAAGCTCCTTTCCCAATTGGTTCCAGCCAATTGCTGTGAATATATTTTTGTTGCAGATCGTGTGAATAACCCTGCCTTACCAGCCATGAGGCCAGTACTACTGTGCTTTTTGGTATTATTTGAAGTAGTTGGTTTATTTTCGATTCGTTTTTTGTACTCATGGTACGAAATTAAGAATATATTTAAACTAAAATGAATTAATAGCAAACAAATGAGTCATCCAATTTTAATAAATAATTTGCTAATATTCTTCTCTGTTTCAATTTTCGAAGGGTGTAAAGGTTTTATAGGGTTGTAAATCCTCCGCTGGTGCGCGATTGTATCGCGTTCCATCTAAGAATTACCACACGATACAATTCCCGTTATCGGGACAAGCAGTGCGGGAGCCGGGGGTATTACTTAAGCTAAAATTATTTATGAAATGAATGAACTGAAATTACTGAATGCATAGGCAAGCTCAGTAGGCGTTACGCGGTTTTCGCTGGTGCGTGTGGTTTTGTCTTTTGTTCCTTTCTTTAAAATAACAAAACCACACAATGCAATTCCCGTTATTGGAACAAGCGGTGCGGGAGCGGGGGATGCGCTCAATATTGTTGCTAACCAACCGCCACAATATATAGGATTATAAATCCTTAGTCAGGGAGCGCGTACACGATGTACATCGGTACGCACTAGCCGGTGTTTTTGTCTTTTGAGCAAAAGAGGAACGCGATACAATCGCGCACCAGCAGGGGGGTGTTTTTGTCTTTTGAGCAAAAGAGGAACGCGATACAATCGCGCACCAGCGGGGGGAGCGCGTACACGATGTACATCGGTACGCACTAGCCGGGGAGTTAAACCGGGCGTTCCCAATACACAGCATTCTTCTTGCAAGCCGCCGCTGTCGGTTAGAAACCTGTTGTCCGTTTAGAGGGGTAGTGTTTATAAAAAGCGGAAGTTAGCCTATTTACTTTTTTGTTGAGTCCGAAAAATTAAAAGCGGGCAAAATAACCGGACTTATACCAGCATTTGTAGTAAGGGTGTTTATAAAACTGCGTATAAAAGGAAATGCAATGGCGGGCGAATTGGTTTTTACAAAGCCCGATTTTTTGAAATTTTCATCAATTGGTTCCTGGCTTTCGAATAGAGCTGTGGCTTGCAGGTTTAAACTGAAAGAGTTGTTTTGGCGCTTTAGTTCTACTTTGAACGTTACCGAATAGTTATTGCTTTGCTGTTCGTCAAAACCAAGCCCAAATTCGATACTAACATCCATTTTGCTTTTTTGCTCATCGCTTGCAGGCATGCCAATATGCATGTTAACATCGTTTACTGAAAAATTTATCAAACGTATGGCTTGTTGTTTCTCGGGGTGATCCATATTCTAAGCAGCTTTTGGTAAATTATTATTGCCAGTATAATCCTGATGCAAGTTGCTCGAAAAATCGTTAACTGTAATACTGGTTAAGCTTTCAAATGTTATTTTAATCTTATCGTTTACAATGTTATTGGTAAAAGGAGAAGATGAGGAAAAATTTTGAGGAAAAATTTCAGTCTTAAACTCATCGAAGGTAAAGTGTTTTGAAAAATTGCTAATGTATTCATCGAACGAAACTCCTTCAAAATTTAGGGAATCGTACTTGCTTAATTCCTCTTCAACAATATGACGATTGTTTTCGGCAAAATACTTGTCGATAAGCTTTAATGATTTTTCAAATGTATCCATAGTAGTATGTTTTTGCCTGTTATACAATTTTTTTGGACTGCAATATTACATCGTTTTTCTCAATTAAGCAAATTACCAACCGAGGGTCGAGGTTAGTGTAATTTGGTTTATTATCAACAAATTGAATGGTGTTTTTGTTTTTGGGTGCCACGCTATTATCAATTGCCCTTATTGCTTTAAAAGGGAAAATGCCCGGCATGTCTTTTTCTTTTGATTTTAAAAATTCGATAAATGCACCAATAGTCCATTTTGAACGGCTAAACCCATACTCCTCAAATTTTTTTATTAATTGCTTAAAATAGCGTAAGTGACTCCTGTTGCCCACTAAATCGAGAAATATTTCGCTTTTTAGGTGTAGTTCACATTCTATAATGTAGTAATTACAGTGAAAATGCACGCGCCCCCAGTTGTGTGCCATCTCAATGTTATCGTCCCAAAAATAATAGCCCGAGCCTAAAAACTTAAGTGCTTTGCCTGATTCATTGTATTCCGACAAAAACGGAGAATATGCAAGCACAAATGCGTTGCCGTTTTTTTTGCTGCAAGTATGGTGACCAATGGTCTTCATATATTTAGTTTTTTCAGGCTTTTAAAAATAGAAATAATTATTGGGTTAACTGAATTATTTCATTCGTTTATATTGTTTATTTTTTAAGGCAACTCATGGAACTCGCATTTAGTCATTCACGGTTGTGATTAAAGCCGCTAACCATGCTCGTTTCATTTAAAATATCTTTCAACCGATTTTCAAACTTCTTTATGGTGAATTTTTGTTTTACGATTCTTTGTAATTCATAATGGCCTCTACGCAGCGCATGGCGGTGTGGCCATCCCATAGCTCGGGGCGCTGCGGGGTGCGGCCTGCTTTTATTGCAATTTGGTATTCGTTACGGATGCGCTCAATATTGTTGCCAACCAATACTATATAGGATTATAAATCCTTAGTCAGGGAGCGCGTACACGATGTACATCGGTACGCACTAGCGGGTTAGCGGGGAGTTTTAAAAAAACTCTTCGATTATTAATTTGATTGATAGAGTTCTTTCCATTCTGGATTTGATTTTTCAATCAAGTCTATTTTTTTCTGACGAGAACCGGCTTTAAGTTGTTTCTCTCTTTGAATTGCGTCTTCAATTGACGAAAACTCTTCGTAATATACTAGTTTGCTTACATTATAACGGCTGGTAAATGAATTTTCAAATTTACCAGAACGATGTTGCAACAAACGTTGCTCTAATTTACTGCTTACCCCGACATACAAAACGGTATTGTTTTTATTTGTCAAGATGTAAACGTGTCCACCTTTTTCCATTTTTTTGATGTTTGTCTAAAGTAATGACTGCGGTATTGTGACAGTTTGCTTCTCCCGAAAAAAAAATCGGGATCGTTCGCGTAAAGTAACGGCTGCGGTATTGTTATAGTTTGCTTCTCCGCCAGCTGGCGGATCGCAATGACGCGGTTTTGTCGGGTTATGGGAGGGGTTTAAAGGATGACGGCGAAGCCGCCATCCTTTAAACCTACTAACCAAATACGTCGTCATTGCGATCCCTGTCCGTCGGCTGACGGATAGGGAGAAGCAATCTGTTCGTACACGTTAGGGATTTCCCGCTTCACGGGACTACGCTTCGTCTTCGTCAGCTGACGGATTAGTATGACAAGTAGTTGCGTGTTGTTATTTTATCTGCGTCATCTGCGAGAACTCTTTTTTGTTTCGCGCTGATTCCGCTAATCCCGCAGATTTTTTATGATTTGTCTGTTTATTTTTATCTGCGTCATCTGTGTAATCTGCGTGAACCCTTTAATCA